>JBBTUI010000001.1:0-8583 GCA_038063835.1 Patescibacteria group bacterium
AAATTACGCGAGCCTAAAAAGATGGCTGGAAGAAAAAGGCCATAAATTTACTTCCCAAACCGATACCGAAGTTATTCCGCATTTGATCGAAGATTATTACGAAGGGGATTTGGTCGCTACCGTGCAAAAAGTTTTGTCTTTAGTGGAAGGAACTTATGGGTTGGCGATTATTTCCGCGAAAGAACCGGATAAAATGGTGGTGGCGCGTTGCGGCAGCCCTTTGATTTTCGGCATTTGCGATAACGGCGATTATATTGTGGCTTCTGATCCCACGGCTGTGGTTGAATATACGCGCAAGGTGGTATATCTGAATGACCGCGAAGTGGCCGTTTTAAATCATGGGAGCTATCAAATTTTTACTTTAGACAATAAGGAGGTTGAGCGCGAGATAAGCGAAATTGCTTGGGATTTGGCGCAAATTGAAAAAGGCGGTTTTCCTCATTTTATGTTGAAAGAAATTTTTAATCAGCCGGACACCGTAAGTAACGCGATGCGCGGTAGAATTATTTTAAGCGAAAACAGAATAAAACTCGGCGGCTTGGTTGATTATCTGGATTTTCTGGCAAAATCAGAAAGAATGGTTTTTATGGCTTGCGGCACAAGTTGGCACGCCGGTTTAATCGCCGAATATCTTTTTGAAAATTTGGCCGAACTGCCGACCGAAGTGGAATACGCTTCGGAATTTCGCTATAAAGGTTCAATCGTCAATATTGACACGCCTTATTTTGTGATCAGTCAATCGGGTGAAACAGCAGATACCTTGGAATCTTTGCGCAAAGTTAAAAACGCCGGCGGAAAAGTTTTCGGCATCGTGAATGTGGTGGGTTCAACCATTGCCCGCGAAACCGACGCCGGCATTTATTTGCACGCCGGGCCGGAAATCGGCGTGGCTTCAACCAAGGCCTTCACTTCGCAGGTAACGGTTTTGTCTTTGTTGGCTTTGTATTTAGCGAAAGCGCGCGGAAAAATGTCCGATGAAGATATGCGAGCCAGGCTTGATTCGGTTTTAGCTTTGCCTAAAATTATTGAAAAGATTTTGAAAACCGCTGATTCCATTAAAAACATCGCGGAAAGATACATCAAATATAATAATTTTCTTTATTTGGGACGAGGTTATAATTTTCCCGTGGCTTTAGAAGGCGCTCTGAAGCTTAAAGAAATTTCTTATATCCACGCCGAAGGTTATCCGGCCGCGGAAATGAAACACGGCCCGATTGCCTTAATTGATCAAAATATGCCGGTCGTGGTTATCGCCACGGACACAGAAGATATAATTTATCAGAAAGTAATGAGCAATATTGAAGAGGTGAGAGCGCGCGGCGGAAATATCATTGTTGTCGCCACCGAAGGAAATGAAGACATTAAAAATTTTGCTACTGAAGTTATTTATGTTCCCAAAACCGCCGGTTTTATTTCGCCGATTGTTAACGTGATTCCGCTTCAACTGTTATCTTATTATATGGCCGCGGCCAGGGGATGCGATATTGATAAGCCCCGCAACTTAGCCAAGTCAGTTACTGTGGAATAGGACGGAAAGTATGAAGCGCGAAGCATAAAACATTTTAACATTGTAGCATTTTAACATTATAAATTTTGAATTTTGTCCCGACGAGTCTGGATTCAATTTTCGCTGCAGGAATAGAAAAAGGACACAGATTTTTTTCTGTGTCCTTTATTGGTTTTACTTCCACGCCCACTTGACGATCTGGCCGAGGATTTTCAGGATCTCCCACATCATCTTGGCGATTCCGATGACGACTATTATCGCGAAGTAGACCACAAAGGCGAACAATACGACTGGCCAAAAGGCTTTGAAGGGCGGCTTTTCGTCGAAGATGTCTTGGACGGCGTTGTAGATATCCGCGGAATCCTCGCGATCCCATTTCAGGAACATAACCACTCCGCCTATGGCCATGAGCAGGGCGCTCAGTCTTTTTGCGACCTTGCCCAAAAGCAGATACAGGACCAGGGCGACGATACCAGCCAGGATATACAGGGCGATCATGGAGACCTCCTTTTGTTTTTTGTTTTAAGAACAATTGTTGTTATTGATATTAAAATCATAGCAGATTTTTGGGTTTTTGTCCAGAGGATATCTTTTTGCGCTCATAAGGCGGTCATTTATTCGAGTTCAGGTTCTTTCGGTTGTGGATAATTAATTAGCACTCGCGCTTGACGAGTGCTAATTATTGTTTTACAATCATATATCATATAATTTATAATTTTGACTCCTACTTTCTACTTTCTATTTTCTAATTCTCCATGCCAGGTAGTGAAAATTCGATAGTGCTCTTTTCTCTAAGTCAAGTCAAAATTCAAAAATCAAAATTCAAAATGACAAGTCAAAATTCAAAATTTTCAAAAACAAATTTCAAGCTCTAAGATTTAAGTTCCAAGTTTCTTAATTCATAATTCATAATTCTAGTTTTCCATGTTGACCCAGCGTCAAGAAAAAATTTTAACTTTAATTATAGACGAATACATTCAAACCAGCTTGCCGGTTTGTTCGGAGTTTTTGGCCAAGCGCTTGGGTAAAATTTCTCCGGCTACCATTAGAAACGAGATGACGATTTTAACCAAAGAAGGCTTTTTACTTCAGCCGCACACCTCGTCCGGGCGAGCGCCTTCCGAAGCCGCTTATCGTCATTACATAGAACATTTGAAAATTAAAAATTTCGTCTCCCGCGAAGTTAAATTTTTAAAAAATATTTTAACCCAGCGCAAAACCGAAACCCCAGAATTGATTTTAAAAAGAATCGCCAAGCAGATGTCTGGCGCGGCCGAAGAAACAATTTTGCTGGCTTTTGATAAAAATGATTTTTATTATACCGGCTTCAATTTCCTTCTCAACCAGCCGGAATTTAATAATCTTAATTTAATCCACGACATTTCAGAAATCATTGGTCGAGTAGATGAAATTTTAGACGGATTCTTGCCGACCTTTAATCGCGAAGAACTGCAAATATTCTTGGGCGAATCTTGTCCTTTCGGCAAAGAGTGCAGTTTGATTGCCATCTCCACTGATTTTATCAGTGGACGGGAAACAGTTATTGGTTTATTGGGGCCATTAAGAATGGATTACAGCAAGAATATCGCTTTGATGAAAAATTTGAAGGAAATACTAAGTAAAATATAAATAAATGTCAGACGAAAAAAATCAAAACAAAACAACTTCAAACGATCAAAATGAGAATCAATCCGCGGATTTAACAATTGACGAATATAAGCGCCAAGCCGAAGAATATTTAAACGGTTGGAAGCGCGCCAAGTCTGATTATCTAAACCTGCAAAGAGAGACGGCGCGCGAAAAATTGGAATGGATTGAATTTAGTAATTTTAATTTCGCCCAGAAATTTTTACCGGTTTTAGACAGTTTCCAAATGTTAATGCCGCATATTGATCACGAGAGTGAAACGGGCAAGGGTTTGTTGCTGGTCGGACAGCAGATAGACAATTTTTTAAAAGAAATCGGTTTAGAAAAAATAAAAACCGTGGGCGAGAAGTTTGATCCGTCAAAACACGAGGCTGTTGAAAAAAGATTGGACGAAGGCAAGGCAGACGAAAATAATTTAGTGATTAAGGAAGAAGTGATGGCGGGCTATATGTTAAATGGTAAATTAATCAGACCGGCGAAGGTGATTGTCGGTTAACCTAATTAAATAATTATAATAATAAAAATATGAGCAAAATTATCGGTATTGATCTCGGCACCTCTAATTCAGCCGCGGCTTATATGGAAGCTGGTCGGCCAAAAATGATTCCTTCGGCCGAAGGCACTACTTTGGTGGGCGGCAAAGCCTTTCCTTCTTATGTGGCTTTTGCGCAAGACGGCCAGCTTTTGGTCGGCGAACCGGCGCGAAGGCAGTTGGTGGCTAATCCAAAAGGAACGGTTTACGCGGCTAAGCGCAAAATGGGTACGGATTTTAAGTTTGAAATATTCGGCAAAGAATATACGCCGCAGCAAATTTCCTCATTTATTCTTCAAAAAATAAAAAAAGATTCGGAATTGTATTTGGGCGACAAAGTGGAAAAAGCGGTAATTACCGTTCCGGCTTATTTCAACGACGCGCAACGCCAAGCTACCAAAGACGCGGGCGCTATCGCCGGCTTGGAAGTTATTCGCATTATTAACGAACCAACAGCCGCGGCTTTAGCTTATGGCTTGGATAAAACCAAAGACAAAGATCAGCAGGTTTTGGTTTTTGATTTGGGCGGCGGCACCTTGGACGTAACGATTATGAATTTCGGCCAAGGAGTTTTTGAGGTTATTTCTACTTCAGGCGACACCCAACTCGGCGGCACGGATATGGACAATGTTTTAATTGATTATATTGCCGGCGAATTTAAAAACGAAAATAATATTGATTTGCGAAATGACAAAATGGCCGTGCAGAGAATTAAAGAAGCCGCGGAAAAAGCCAAGATTGAATTGTCGTCCACTATGGAAACTGAAATCAATCTTCCTTTTGTCACGGCCGACGCTCAAGGACCAAAACATCTTTTATTAAAAATTACCCGCACCAAACTGGAAGAATTGGTTCAGCCGATAGTTAATCGTTGTCGCGGCCCGCTGGACCAAGTTTTAACCGACGCCAAATTTACGCCCAATAATATTGAAAAGGTAATTTTAGTCGGCGGTCCGACGCGTATGCCTATAATTCAAAAGTTTATTGAAAGCTATTTCGGCCAAAAAATTGAACGAGGAATTGATCCGATGGAATGCGTGGCGATGGGCGCGGCTGTTCAAGGCGCAATTTTGGGCGGAGAAACTGAAGTTAAAGATGTTCTTCTTCTGGATGTGACGCCTCTTACTTTGGGCATTGAAACTTTAGGCGGCGTTACGACACCCTTAATTGAACGTAATACCACTATCCCTACTTCAAAATCGCAGACATTCTCTACGGCTGCTGATAGCCAAACTTCGGTAGAAATTCATGTGTTGCAAGGCGAACGGCCGATGGCGGCTGATAATCGCACCTTGGGGCGGTTTATCTTGGACGGCATTCCGCCGGCGCCGCGCGGTTTGCCGCAGATTGAAGTGATTTTCGACATTGACGCCAATGGCATTTTAAGCGTGACCGCCAAAGATAAGGCAAGTAACCGTTCGCAGAATATAGTGATTAAGGATTCCGCCGCTTTGTCAAAAGAAGAAATTGAACAGATGAAAAAACAGGCGGAACAATTTGCCGACGAAGACCGCCAACGACGCGAATTGATTGATTTGCGAAATAAGACCGACGCCTTAATTTATACTTGCGAAAAAACCATAAAAGATTTCGCGGATAAAATTAAGCCAGAAGATAAAAAAGCGATTGAGGACAAAGTCGCGGAACTTAAAAAACTGAAAGACGGAAACGATGGCGACGCGCTTAAAAAAGGCATGCAGGAGTTAAGCGATGTGGTCCAAAAAATCGGCGCGGAATTATATAAGGCCGCGGGTCCGACAGCTCAGCCCGGACAGCCGGGTCAAGCCGACCCCACGCAAGAACCACCGCAAGAAGAGAAAAAACCCGACGAAGGTCCGATAGAAGGGGAATACAAAGAAACAGAAAAATAAAGATAATAAATTTAATTTCATCGCATTGTTAATGTTATGAACAAAACAATTAAGACTCTAATTTTAGTCGCGGCTGTCCTGGCGATAAGCATCTTATTTTGGTGGCAAACTTCTTTAATCCTAAACCAACAAATTACCGGTTTGCTGGGGCGCTTACTCGTTTTCGTGATTTTATTTATTGTTTTTTTAGCTGTTCAGGGTTTTACGATGGTGGTGGCCAGCGATCGGCGGCTGGTTTATTCAGGGTTTTTATTGTCGGCTCTGGCGATATTTTTATTTTTCTCTTTTTCTTTTGTTTATTTAGGCGGCATCGCCATATTTTTTATTTGTTTGGTTTGCGCCTATGAGCTAATTAATTTGGAGCGCAAAAAATATATCAA
Source organism: Patescibacteria group bacterium (assembly GCA_038063835.1). GTDB lineage: Bacteria > Patescibacteriota > Patescibacteriia > UBA2591 > UBA4787 > UBA4787. Next base: position 5,938 of record JBBTUI010000001.1, read on the forward strand.
AGTGTTTTTCAACCGCATTATGAAAAGAGGAATGCTGTTTACGATCTTGGGTTTGGCTGTGATGATCGGTTTAATTTCTTATTTCAACAACCCTTTGTTAAATCTTAAACAGAATGACAAGATTAATCTGCCGGACAATATAATCAATATAATCCCTAAGCCATTGGTTAATGGGATTTTTGGCATGATTTTTCCTTATTACCAGCCAGGTATGACCGTGGACCGGTTTATTTCCGCCTCTTTGACCAAAGGCGTTGATTTAAACGGCGGCAAAGTGGAAACCAATCAATTTTTTGAAACAAATCAAAGTCCTGATTCTATTGTTTTGCGCGAGCAGAGAAAAATTTTGAGCGAAGAATTCGGCTTTGAAGTTAACGGACAAGATAAAATAGAAGGAGTAATGTCTAAATTTATCGCCGCCAAATTAAATAATTTTTTGGCAGGTTTAATCGGCGCGCGCCCAAAAGAAATTTCTATCGGCTTGGCGGCAGTTTTCTTTTTAATGATTATCATTATTTTTAAACAAATTTCCTTTCTCAGTATTTGGTTGGCAAAGATTTTATTCTCTTTTTTGCGGTTAATCGGTTTTGTGAAAATCGGAAAAGTCCAAAAAGAAGTAGAAGAATTGGAAATTTAAAGAATTATGGCTATCCCGGCCCCAATTTTGCGGAAAATAGATCCGGTCGTCCGCTACGCCCAACAAGGGATGGGCTATTCGCCCACGCGGACGACGAGGGTTAAATAGTCTTTTGCCTATTTTGACTGGTCAGATTGGCAAGAGGGGCAAAATTGGAGCGGGATGCGCGTAATTCTAGTTAAATTTTATTCTCCGCCAACTGGCGGATCAAAAATTTAAAGAATTATGGCAGATTATTATCAAAATTTAGGAGTTAATAAAAACGCTTCCGCTGATGAAATCAAGCGGTCTTTTCGCGATCTGGCGCAAAAGTATCATCCGGATAAGCCTGGCGGGGACGCGCAGAAATTTAAAGAAATTAACGAAGCTTATCAAATTCTTTCCGATTCCACCAAACGAGCTCAATACGATCAATACGGCAACGCCTTTGAACAAGCGCGGTCGCAGGGCCACGCTGGTTTTGATAATTTCAACGAATGGATGAATTATCGCGAGGCCAGCGGCGGTGGCGGCGACCAAGGATTTTCTTTTAATTTCGGCGGAGACGAATTTGATCTCGGCGATATTTTTGGCGATATTTTTGGTTTCGGCGGCGGGGCTACATCCAGAGCCGGCAAATCTTCAAGGCGAAGAAAGGGCAGTGATTTGGAGACCGTTTTAAATTTGGAATTCAAAGAAGCAATTTTCGGCGCGGAAAAAGAAATAAACATTGAGCGTTATGAAAAATGTAAAAATTGCGATGGGAGCGGCGCTGATCCGCACGGCAAAATTATTACTTGCCCGACCTGCAAAGGCGCCGGTCAAGTGATAACCATTAAAAGAACTTTTTTGGGACAAATGCAGAGCGTGGCTACTTGTCCCGACTGCCATGGCGAGGGCAAAAAAGCGGAAAAATCCTGTAAAGACTGCCGCGGCGACGGACGAATTAAAACAAAAGAAAGATTAACGGTTAAAATTCCGGCCGGCATCGACGATAAGCAAGCGATTCGTTTAAGCGGCAAGGGCAATACCGGGCAAAAAGGAGGCGTGAGCGGAGATTTATATGTTATTGCGCGCGTGACGCAAGATAAATATTTTACCCGTAAAGAAAATAATTTATATTCCGAGCAAGAAATTTTTATTAGCCAGGCGGTATTGGGCGATCAAATTAAAGTTAAAACCGTTGATGGCGAAGTGCTTTTAAAAATTCCATCTGGCACAAAATCAGGTTCAGTTTTTAATTTGCGCGAAAAAGGCGTGCCATATATAGACAGCCGCAAACGAGGCGATCATTTGGTAATCATTAACATTAATATTCCCAAACATCTTAATCACAAGCAAAAAGAATTATTGGAAGAGCTCAGAAAAACGGGAATATAGAATCTGGAATTTAGCCCTACACCGCGTGGGGTAGAAAATAGAATTTTTTATAGGTTTATAAAAACATTCTCACATTCTGCAGAATGTGAGAATGTTGCTTGTAAAACCATTGACATTTTCGGCAAAATCTGCTACAATTTTAATACAAACGATAAGATCTTTAATAACAATAAACAGCAAAAGGAGATACTTCCATGAAGCAAGGTATCGTCATCGACGTCATCGGCGTCATCAGCGCCGGCGTCAGCATCGGTATTATCCTTGGCATGTACAAGCTCGGCTTCATCAACTCCGTCAGCGCCATGCTCCTCGCCTTCGTCGCCAGCGGCATACTCAGGCTCGTCTTCAATGCCATCAAGGACGCACGGAACCCCAAAAATAGGCGCTAATTATCGCCAACAAAACAAAGGACACAGAGAAAAATCTGTGTCCTTTCTTAATTTTGTTATCTTGACAAAAAGACAAAAATCTGTTACAATTTAACATAGATCATTAAAACTCCTGTTTAATTCGTCGCAAATAGCGAAGGATTATTCAACGGGTTCACCCTGTTAAATTTCGCGAAGCGAAAATTTCGTCAAAGACGAAATTATTTAACGGGTTCACCCTGTTAAATTTCGCGAAGCGAAAATTTCGTCAAAGACGAAATT
>JBBTUI010000002.1:0-8762 GCA_038063835.1 Patescibacteria group bacterium
ATCATAAGCCGGCCACTTTTCTTCAAATATACTCCTAATCTTTATTTTCTTTCTTTTCGTAATTAGTATATTCGTATTAGATTCGTAATTAGCGGTGGAGCGAAGCGACTGCCAAAGTTCTTCGGCTAAATGAGGCATAAAGGGCGCGATCAAAGCAAGAAAAGTCTTCGCGTTTTCCAAGTCAAATTTTTCCGCTTCATCTTCAACAAAATTAAAATATTCCATAAAAGCAGCCATGGCGGTATTAAATTTAAAACCGTCTAAATCTTCGGTGATTTTTTTTATCAATTGATGAGTTTTAGTTTTAACTTCCTTGTCAATATCTGCCTCGTTATGAAATTTATGATTTTTATAAAAATTATAAATTCTAATAATAAATCTGTTCATTCCTTCTATCGCCTTGGCGCTCCATATCACGGGCTGATCGAACGGACCCATAAACATTTCGTAAATCCTTAAAACGTCTGCGCCGTATTTTTCTACAATCTCGTCCGGATTAACCACATTGCCGCGCGATTTTGACATTTTCTCTCCGCTCTCGCCAAGAACCATACAATGGCTATGGCGCCTGGTATACGGATCATCAAAAGGAACTAGCCCTTGATCATATAAAAATTTATGCCAAAAACGCGAATAAAGCAGATGCAATGTGGTGTGTTCCATGCCGCCGTTATAAATATCAACCCCGCCTACGCCCTTCGGGCTTTGGCGGGCAGGCGCCAGCCAGTATTCCAGTTTTTTGAAGTCAGCAAAACAATGTTTATTTCTAGGGTCAGTATAACGCAAATAATACCAAGAAGAACCGGCCCAATTGGGCATAGTATCTGTCTCGCGCCGGCCAGGGCCTCCGCATTTAGGACATTTAACTTTCAACCAATCTTCGCATTGGGCTAAAGGCGACTCGCCTGTTCCGGTCGGCTGGTATTTTTTAACATAAGGAAGCTCTACCGGCAAATCATTTTCCGGCACCGCTACTACTCCGCATTTAGGACAATGAATAATCGGTATCGGTTCTCCCCAATAATGTTGACGGGAAAAAATCCAATCTCGCAATTTATAATTAATTTGTAAGCCGCCGATTTTTCTTTCAGCCAGCCAATTTGTAATTTTTTTAATGGCTTCTTCCGAATTCAAGCCCGTAAAATCTCCAGAATTAATCAGAACTCCTTTTTCTTCAAAAGCCTCCAATAATTCTCCGTTAGGTCCGCGTTCAGCGCCTCGATGATTTGAGACGGACTTAATAACTTCAATAATCGGCAGGTTGTATTTCTGAGCAAAATCAAAATCCCTCTGATCGTGAGCCGGTACTACCATAACCGAACCGCCGCCATAAGTAGCGACAACATAATCACCCACCCAAAGGGAAACCTCTTGATTGTTTAAAGGATTAGCAATCTTAATGCCTTTTAATTCTACTCCTGTTTTTTGGCCGACGCGCGAAGCGGTCGGCCCCCCGATCTCGCCCCTGGCGAGCGTCGGGGCTTCAGATAACATGGCGCGCTCCAAGTCTGATTTAACCTTTGCCTTTTTAATGTAGTCCTCTACTTCATTCCAATTTGATATTTGATATTTGATATTTGATATTAAACTGTGTTCCGGAGCCAAAACCACGGCTGTCACGCCAAAAATTGTGTCCACTCGGGTGGTAAACACGGAAATTTGGAATTTGGTCCGCCAGCTGGCGGATTGAATTTGGAATTTGAGATTTGTTCCCTCTGAACGACCGATCCAATTAATTTGTTGAGTTTTAATCTTATCCGGATAATCAACGTGATTCAAATCCTCAATCAAACGATCGGCGTATTTAGTAATTCTGAGCATCCATTGTTTGATTTGCCGTTTTTCTGTTTCCGCGCCGCAACGCTCGCATTTGCCTTGAATTACCTCTTCATTAGCTAAGCCGATTTTACAACTCGGACACCAATTGATGGGCATCTCCGCCTGATACGCAAGTCCGGCCTTAAAGAATTGTAAAAATATCCACTGCGTCCATTTATAATATTTAGGGTCTGTGGTGTTAACTTCTCTTGACCAATCAAAAGAAAGGCCAAGCGATTTTAACTGTTGTTTAAAAATTTTGATATTTCGTTCAGTAACCTTAGCCGGGTGAATCCCCTTTTTAATGGCATAATTTTCGGTCGGCAAACCAAAAGCGTCCCAACCGATAGGATATAAAACATTATATCCCTCCATTCTTTTTTTTCGCGAAATAATGTCTAAGGCCGTATAACTGCGCGCGTGGCCCACATGAAGACCATCGCCAGATGGATACGGAAATTCAATTAGAATATATTGTTTCGGCTTTGACGAAAAATCTTCAGCCTCAAAAAGCCCGGTTTTCTCCCAGATTTTCTGCCATTTTTTCTCAATTTTCCCGAAAGGATATTTGTGTTGTTTAGTCATCTCGGGCAGATTTTATCTACTTAATTTAACGCTTTTTTGACTAATTAAGCATGTCATTAAGATTAAGTATACCATGTTCCTTGTGGTTGACAAGTTAAAAATACGTGGTATAATAAAAACATGGACTTTAACAGCAATTCTCAAAAACAATCCGTTGACAGCATTAACTCGCCTATTCATAAAGAAAATAGAATTAAAATTAACTTCCTCAAAGTCTGGGGCGGTATTCGTTCGGTTCTAATATATCTATCGGAGCCCGCGCTTTTTGTTGCCTTTAAAGCCGTCAAATATCTAAAAACCCAAGGCCGATTTTTCGATTTTCAAAGAATTTTTGCCTTTTTAAATAAAAAACAATTAGTTTGGGTGGTTGTGGCAGTTCTTATGTTTATATCATTTAACGAAAATATCAATTTAAATCCGTCTGAGCAAAATAAGAATATCTTTCCAATTTTAGCGGTAATCAAAAGCAATAAAATAGACAACAAGATTCTAACCACGGAAGAAAATATCACTAACGCCGAGAAAAATAACGCGGACATTCAGCCGTCTTTTAAAATGGCGGCTGTTTTATCAGATACTGCTCCTATCACAGAAACACCTGACAACAGCGCCACGGCTTTAGGCGGCGGCGCGCTTTTTAACCCCAATGCTGATGATTATGAAGCCGACTATTCCTTAATGCGCGTAGAAATTGAAAATTATATTGTGCAGTCCGGCGACACCATAAGCTCGATTGCCGAAAAATTCAATATCACCCCAAAAACAATTGCTTGGGAAAATAAACTAACACTTAACACTACGCTCAAAGTCGGCAAAGAATTAAAAATTCTGCCTATTAGCGGTCTAACGCATAAAGTCAAGAGTGGCGACAATGTAGTTAAAATCGCCAAACTTTATCGAACTAATCCGGAAGATATTATGGATTTTAACGATCTGGGCAATGAATCGGACATATTTGTGGGCGATACTCTAATCATTCCGGAAGGAACGCCCCCACCGCCGCCAGCGCCAAGACCGATAGTTAAAAAATATGCCGACAAAACAGAGGCCTTAAATGTTCAAGACTTTTCCAAACCAGAAGGAAATAATTGTCATATTTTTTATCCCGGCCATTGCACTTGGTATATTGCTAAAAAAAGATGTATCCCGTGGACAGGCCATGCTAAATCTTGGTTAGCCAACGCAAAAACGCTTGGATTCCCAACAGGAAAAACGCCGGCTTTAGGCGCGATAATTGCTACAAAAGAATCATGGTGGGGACATGTTGGCTTAGTAGAAGCCTTTGACGACCAAACGGTTACTTTCTCCGAGATGAATCATCTCGGACGCTGGAAGACGTCTCGCAGAACTCTTTCTTTGACAGATAAAAGAATTACAGGATATATTTATTAAGAGAGAAGAAAAACTCCGACGCATTCCCCGACGGTACCGTCGGGGTTCCGGTCGGAGTCCCGACTTTTTAACGTCGGACAGAAAGTATAAGTTAAGATTATATCTTAACATAAAAGCGTCCTTAGACGCTTTTTGTTATTTTACCTTATTTCTATTTTCTAAATTCTAGTCCGCCAGCTGGCGGACTATATTCTAACTATTAACCTATTTTTATAATTTTAATTTTTGTGCAAGGTTGGCGATGGCCGGTTTTTTTATGATATCTTATTTTGGGTTTATATTTAACGACATAAATCTTTTTGCCCAAACCCTGTTCAACTATTTCCGCCTCAACTTTTGCGTTATCAACCAAAGGCGCGCCGATTTTTACTTCTTTATCGTCGGCTAATAATAAAATGTTGTCAAAAGTGACTTTATCGCCTTTTTCGCCGTCGATTTTTTCTACGCGCAAAGTATCGCCCTCTTTGACTTTGTATTGCTTCCCGCCTGTTTTTATAACTGCCAACATACGTTTAAAATTTAAAATTATGGATTAAATTATATTACCAAAAGATAAAAGGTTGTCAACCCCTCACTTGGAAACATGTATCTTCAAGTGTGAGTCCCTGTTGAATATTTTTTTGTTTTGAACACTCATTCTCATATTTACTGCTCTATGCTATCACAAAAATTTGAAAATGCTAAACGAGCTTATCATTTCCAAGTGAGGGGCTGGACAAAAATCGAAATTTTTGCTAAACTTAAATCAACCCCGTTAGAGATTTAAAATCAAATGTGCCGAAAGTTTGACAAAAGCCGTGAGGCGGCTTCGCCTCAATATTATCTAAAAAAGATTATTTCGGCTGAATCTCTAACGGGGTAAATAGAACCAATCTGTACTTTAAAAATTAAATAAAAGAAAGGAAGGGTCGGTCAATGATCGAAATTAAAAGGAGCGTCCTGCCAAACGGCTTAATCGTGCTCACGCACGAAATGCCGTGGGTTCACAGTGTTTATTTGCTGATTGGCGTTAAATACGGTTCGGCTCTGGATCCAATCGGCCTTGAAGGCATGGCCCATTTCATTGAACATACGGTTTTCAAAGGAACAACCAACCGATCATACGAACAAATCGATACGGCCATCGAAGACCGGGGCGGCATACTCAACGCCTATACCGGCGAACAATCAACCTGTTACGTGGTAAAGGTTGTGGACTCCGACCTGTCGATAGCTTGGGATGTTCTTTCCGACATAGTTATACATCCGACATTTCCCGAAAATGAGATCGAAAAAGAAAAGGGGCCCATCATTGAAGAAATCAAATCTTACGAGGATGATGACGACAACATAATAAACTTGAATCTCGATTCAATTATGTTCCCGGGCGCCTCGTTTAGCCGCAAGATATGCGGATCAGAAGAAACCGTTTCCAGAATAACGCGCGAAGATTTGGCGCGCATTTGGAAAAAATTTTATCAGCCCAACAATATGATGGTGGTAGCCGTCGGCAATATCAAACACGAAACCAACCTGGATTTCGCCAACGAAAAATTTGGACAATTATCCAGCCAAGAAATCACGGACAACGAAATTGTACCAGCCGAAACCGACCCGAACAAAAAAGAAATTATAGTTTTCAAACCGAAAATTCGTCAAGCTAAAATAATGATCGGTTTTAAAACTATCCCCTATGGCGCCAACCAACGCGATACCTTAGCTCTGGATCTTCTGGCTGATATTTTGGGAGGGGGCATGAGTTCGGTGCTTTTTACCGAAATCAGGGGGAAAAGAGGTTTGGTTTACGGAGTCGGAGCATCGCACGCCCAAAACAAATTCGCCGGGGGATTTCAAATCTCCAGCCAATTCGCGCCCAAGAAAAAAGAACAGATTATCAAGCTCATCAACGAAATTCTGACCAATATCGACGATTACATTACCGACGAAAGATTCAACAGAGCGATAGCCAACGAACGAGCTGTATATATGTTCAAGCTGGAAAGTAATAGCTTTATAGCTAAGGCTATTTTCAGCGACGAAGACTGTAATTCTCTCAACCAATTAAGCGATTTTTGCAAGATCGTCGAATCGATAACGATGGATGACCTGCGCCGCGTGGCCAAGGAGTATCTGAACCCGGAAAAAGCCTTCACGTCTTCGATTGAGCCTGAGAAATGACCATTGTCTTTCAAAACAACAAAATCCCGACGAAAAACCGTCGGGATTTTTTAATTAAAATCCTTGGATAAATTTTGACGTAAGAAACTTTTTTATAAACTTTTATAAATTATAATTATATTATATGTGTATCAATGTGTTAACACGTTATTATTAAAAACTGTCAATATAGAAATATAAAAGCAAAAAAGTTAAAAATTAAAATTACAAATTATAATCTTAAAACTTGTAATATGTAACTCCCATCTTCGCGCTTCATGATTCACGCTTCACGCTTCAAGTCCTTCGTCTATCACTTCGTTAACCAGCCCGTCCGCCAAAGTATTTTTCTCGCGCGGGATATGCTGATATGATATTTTTTTAAATTGACCGGCTAAATTCCAAACTTTTAAAAATAATTTTGATAACTCCAAATCTTTCACCTTGTAATCCCTGTTCATCTGGCGAACCACCAGCTCGCTGTCCATCAAAACTTGAATTTCTTTGATTTCCAATTCAAGCGCTTTTTTTAATCCTAAAATCAATGCTTCGTATTCAGCTTCGTTGTTTGTTCTTTCGCCCAAGTATTTTTTACCCGTGGCAACGATTTCCCCTTTTTTGCCCTGAATAACAAAACCCGCCCCAGCTGGTCCGGGATTATTTCTTGCGCCACCGTCAGTATATAAAATAAACTCCATAAACTTGCCCCGTTAGAGATTTAAGATTAAACATACTTAAGAAGCTGATAAGAGCCGCAAGGCGGATTCGCTCGAAATATTTCCCGCAAAGAGAATGTCGGCCGAATCTCTAACTGGGGTTACTCCTTAAAAGAAAAATCAACAACCTTCATCTGCAATTCTTGGCTGCCATTCCATTGATTAACCGATAATTGAAAAATTATATTAACTTTATCGCCCACCCTCAAATCTTTGCCGCCATTGGCCAGACCTTTAAAAAAGATAAATCTTTTTCCTTCTTTGCTTATAATTCTTAAGTGATTATTTTGTTTCCCCATCCACTGCAAGCCGCCTATTTCTAAATTATTAATTAAAAATAATGGATATTTATTGTCTCGTCCAAAAGGCGCGAATTTTTGTATGTCTTCGTAAATTTCCCAAGTAATATCAGACAGGCAAACTTCCGCGTCAATAAATATGTTATCGGTAAAATCGGCTTGCGCGAGTTTTTGATTGGCCAAAACGCGGGCTTGCGCGATAAAATCATTAACCTCTTCTTTATTTTTTAATTCAAAACCGCAAGCGCCGGCATGCCCGCCGAAACGAATAAAATAATGCTCCAGAAATTTTAAATTTTCCACCAAATTGAAATGTTCATTACTGCGGCCAGAGCCGCTAATTCCTTTGTCTCTGGCAGTCATCACCAAGGCAGGTCTTTGATAAGCTTCTTGCAGTTTGCTGGCGATAAGACCAATCAAGCCGACGGGCCAATTTTCGCCGATGCTAATAATAATTTTTTCCTGCAATTGTCCGGGTATTTGATTTTGAATAATTTCTTGATATATCTCTTCCACTAATTTCTGTCTTTTAATATTAATTTGATTGAGCTCGGCGGCGATCATTTCGGCTTTATTAGGATCGTCGGTTAATATCAAATCAAGCGCTGTTTTGGCGTGTTGAAGCCGGCCCACGGCATTAAGTCTCGGACTTAAACAAAATTCAATGTCGGTCGTTTCAATCGCGCCCAGATTTAAACCGGCGCTTTTAATTAAGGCCATTAATCCAACGCGGCTGGTTTTATTTAAAACAATTAACCCATATTTAACCAAGGCGCGATTTTCCCCTTTCAGCGCCATACTATCCGCGACCGTGCCAATAGCCACTAAATCCAAAAGCCATTTTTCAAAAGCCTCCCAATTATTTTCGGTTTGGTCTTTCAATCTTTGAGCAAAAGCCTGCGCGACCTTGAAAGCTACGCCCACGCCTGCCAAATTTTTAAAGGGATAATTATCTTCGCAATGCGGATTGATAATCGCTAAAACATTTGGCAGTTTGTCCTTCGGCAAATGGTGGTCAGTCACGATAACATCCATTCCCAGATCTTTAGCCAGATCAATTTGAGAAAGATTAGTGATGCCGCAATCACAAGTTACAATTAAATTAGCGCCGCTTTCTTTAATAAAACGCACCGAATTTTCGTTTAAACCATAACCTTCTTTATCCCGATCCGGAATATAAACTTCAACATTTTGCAAACCGATTTTTTTAAAAAGATTCCATAAAACAGCGCTGGCCGTAATGCCGTCAGCGTCATAATCGCCGTAAATAAAAACTTTTTCTTGTTTTTCTTTGGCCGATAAAACCCGCTCAATTAATTTTTCCATATCCGAAAACAAAAATGGATTATGAATATCCTGAGAATAATCAGGCAATAAAAATTCGTCTATGCTTTTTTGTTTTACTAAGCCGCGATTAAACAATAACTGCAAAATTAAAGGATTTAACTCGGGAAAAACAGAAATTAAAGATTGTTCAATTTTTGGCGCCAATTGCCATTTTTTTTTCATTTATTTTTGGATATTTACGGATAAGCAATAAATATTATATCTTAATTAGCTTTTTTGGCAAACCCCGTATATCATCTTCGATATTTTCAATAATTTTTATGTCCTAATAAATAGTTATATTTATAAATCTAACAAAATTTTCCAGGATTTCTTCTGGGCCGACCAGAGTCGGCCCCATCGAAGTTGTATTACGGGGCAAATTCACCCAAAAATATCATCAACTGTTCCCTGGATACTCATCTCATTCATCAACTGCATAAGATGAGATACATAGGGAACACCCATAAATTCCCCAAAAATGGTAAAA
>JBBTUI010000003.1:0-10780 GCA_038063835.1 Patescibacteria group bacterium
TAAAGCCAGACCCATAATTTTGTCGCCGGGTTTAAGCAAAGCGAAGTAAACCGCAAGATTGGCCGGCGAACCGGAATAAGGCTGGACGTTGACTTCCCAATTCGGCCATTGTTTTTTTGGCAAGAATAATTTTTTGGCGCGAGCAATGGTTAAATTTTCTATTTGATCTATAAATTCATTTCCGCCGTAATATCTTTTATCTGGATAGCCCTCGCTGTATTTATTGGTTAACGGCGAACCAAGCGCCGCTAAAACTTCCGAAGAAACAAAATTCTCCGAAGCAATTAGAACCAGGCCGTTTTTTTGTCGGTTGGTTTCTTGTTTGATTAGTTTAGAAATTTGTGGATCAGATATTTTTATTCGCATAAGTTAATATATCATAACATATATTTTAGTAAATTCAAAAAGAACGCGGTTTAGCCGCGCTCTTTTGTCTAAATCGGGGTAGTGGGAATTTCCGCCCGAGGCGGATGCGCCTTGGGCGCAGAACCCACGACCTCACCCCCCGCCTGCCATCGCCTGAATCGGGGTAGTGGGAATTGAACCCACTGTTACACCCACCCCAAGGGTGCGTGTTACCGGTACACTATACCCCGGCTCAGGCTGTGGCGGGCAGGCACCCCAAGGATGCGTCCTACCATTGGACTATACCCCGCTAGAAATTTTAACCAATAAAAATAAGTTAAATTTATTTTTTGGTTTTTCCTTTTATTTTTTTGATACAAGTAGTACAGACCCTTGTTCTCTTGCCATCAACAACTTTTGACTGTAAATTAATATTCTGCCATTTTTTGCTGGCGATATGCGAATGGCTGCGGGTAATTTTTATCGACGGACCGCGGCCGCAAATTCTACAAACTCTCGTCATATTTTTGGATATTTGATTAATTAAAGATGTATTGTAAATAACAATTTAACATTAATTTTAAATAAAGTCCACCCCGTTAGAAATTTGAATAGAAATAGCTTAAAGATAAAAAATTGTTTTTGAGTTAAAAGTGTTAGGTGCTGATTCAAGTTTTGACAAATTTTTAACGGGGCAGGCCCCCAATCAAATTAAATTAAAAATAAAATGCTTTTAAGTCTCCTCAACCAACCCTATGAATTTGTAATGTGGATCTTGGCGATTGTTTATGTTTTGACAGTTCATGAATTCGCCCATGCTTGGGCGGCGTATAAACAAGGTGATTCAACTGCCATGGATAACGGCCGCTTGACCTTGAATCCGCTGGCTCATCTTGATATATTCGGATTTTTATCTTTATTGTTAATCGGTTTTGGTTGGGGGAAGCCAGTGCCATTTAATCCCGCCAATCTAAGGAATAGAAAACTCGGCACGGTATTAATTGCCGTAGCCGGCCCTTTTGCCAATCTTTTAAGCGTTATTATATTTGGCTTAATTATCAGATTTTTCCTCGGCATTGATAGCGGCCATAATCTTTTAACGCAGTTTTTTTATATTTTGACCAGATTGAACGCAGTTATTTTAATTTTTAATTTAATACCGGTTCCGCCTTTAGACGGTTCAAAGCTTTTATTGGCGCTTTTGCCTGAGCGCGCCTATCGTTTAAGATTTTATTTAGAACATCATGGGCCGACTATTTTATTGATTTTAATTTTGAGCAACATCTTATTAAATATTTCAATTTTCGGTTGGCTGTTCGTATTGGCTAATAGAATTGTTAATTTATTGGTTGGGGCTTGACACTTTTTTACTTTTTTGTTTTAATAATCTCTACGCTATTTTTTATCTTAATTCGTAATTCTAAATTCGTAATTCATAATTCTTAATTCATTTATTATGCCTACCATTTCTCAATTAGTTAGAAAAGGAAGAAAAAAGACGCCCTACAAATCACAGGTGCCTGTTTTGCAATCCAGTTTCAATATCTTAAAGCGACGGCGCAAAAACATTAAGGGCGGTCATCCGTTTTTACGAGGAGTTTGTTTAAAGGTTACCACGACGACGCCGAAAAAACCAAATTCAGCTTTACGAAAGATCGCCAGAGTTAGACTTTCTAATGGCACAGAAATTACCGCTTATATTCCCGGCGTAGGACACAATCTCCAAGAGCACTCTGTGGTTTTGATCCGCGGCGGAAGAGTAAAAGATTTGCCGGGCGTTCGTTATCACATAGTGCGCGGCGTTTATGATACGGTCGGCGTTCAGGGCCGTAAACAGGGGCGTAGTCTTTATGGCGCTAAAATGGAAAAAAGTTAATCCGCCAGCCGGCGGACTAAATTCAACCCCGACGTAAAGTCGGGGCTCCGACCAAAGCGTCGGAGAATTAAAAATAAATATTTAGTATGCGAGGCAGAAAAAAACCAAAAAAAGTAAAAATTAATTCAGATCCAAAATATAATCGGCAAGATTTTGCCAAATTTATAAATTATATTATGAAGGAAGGAAAAAAAACTAAAGCCCAGAAAATTTTTTATTCCGCCTTTGAGATAATTGAAGAAAAAATAAAAGAAGATCCGGTTAAAGTTTTTGAAAAAGCCATGAGTAATGGCAGTCCGTTAGTTGAATTAAGGGCGCGCCGCATTGGCGGAGCTAATTATCAAGTGCCAACTCCAATTTCCGAAAATAGAAGATTTACCTTGATTAGCCGTTGGATATTAGAAGCATCTAGAAAAAGAAAAGGGAAGCCGATGGCGGAGAAATTAGCCAATGTTATTTTAGAAACATATCAAAATCAAGGAGAAGTTATTAAGAGAAAAGAAGACACTCATCGAATGGCAGAAGCTAATCGCGCCTTCGCGCATTTTGCGAGGTAATTGATAATTTTTTATGGCGCGTGAATACTCTTTAGAAAAAACAAGAAATATCGGGATTATCGCTCATATTGACGCTGGCCCCAGTAGTAGAACCTCGCCAAACTCGGTTCACTACGGGGCAGGCGCTTAGTTTATTTATTAAATTATGCCCAGAGAATACTCTTTAGAAAAAACAAGAAATATCGGTATTATCGCTCATATTGACGCTGGTAAAACAACGGTCAGCGAGCGTATTCTTTTTTATACCGGGAAAAAACATAAAATTGGCGAGGTTCATGAAGGCCTGGCGGAAATGGATTGGATGGAACAGGAGCGTGAACGGGGCATTACCATTACTTCTGCCGCCACAACTTGTTTTTGGCGCGATTGCCGTATTAATTTGATTGATACCCCTGGCCATATTGATTTTACCGCTGAAGTTCAACGTTCGCTTCGGGTGCTGGATGGCGGCGTTGTTGTTTTTGATGGAGTAGCTGGCGTAGAGCCTCAATCAGAAACAGTTTACCATCAAGCAGAAAAATTTGGCGTTCCACTTTTGGGTTTCGTTAACAAAATGGACAGAATGGGCGCGGATTTTTATGCCGCCGTAAAAGCTATTCGTGAAAAATTGAACTCGCATTCTTATCCGATTCAACTGCCGATTGGCGCTGAATCAAATTTTAAAGGAATTATTGATGTTTTGAATCGTAAGTCTATTGTTTATTCAGACTCAGACGAAGAAGGCAAGCAGTTTCAAGAAGAAGAAACTTCGGCGGATTTGAAAGAAGTTGTTGAGAAATATCGTCACGAACTTATTGAAGCCATTATTGAGCACGACGATGATTTAATGAGCCAATATTTAGAGGGCAAAGAACCCCCGGTTGATGAATTAAAAAGAGTTTTACGCAAAGCCGTCGTGGCTGGTAAAATAATCCCCATTCTTTGCGGATCGGCTTTAAAAAATAAGGGCGTTCAATTTTTGCTTGACGCAGTTTGTGATTATCTTCCTTCGCCTTTAGATATTCCTCCGGTAGAAGGAATTGATCCCCAAACTAATCAATCCATTTTTCGCAAGGCTGATGATAATGAACCATTTTCCTCCTTGGCTTTTAAAATTACCACCGATCCATTTGTGGGAAAACTTTGTTATTTTAGAGTTTACTCTGGTCATTTAGCCGCCGGATCTTATGTTTTAAACAGCAAAACAGGCAACAAAGAAAGAATAGGCCGCATCGTTAGGATGCACGCCAATAAAAGAGAAGATGTTTCTGATGTTTATTCGGGAGAGATTGCGGCTATTGTGGGTATGAAGTGTACAACGACCGGCGATACGCTTTGCGACGTTGATCGCCCCATAGTTTTAGAGTCAATAATTTTTCCTGAACCGGTTATTTCAATTGCCGTTGAGCCTAAAACTAAAAATGATCAAGAAAAAATGGGGACTGCTTTGTCTAAATTAGCCGAAGAAGATCCAACTTTCAGAATTTCTACCAACGAAGAAACCGGGCAGACGATTATTGCCGGTATGGGAGAGCTTCATCTTGACATTATCGTTGACCGCATGAGACGAGAATTTAAAGTAGATGTTAATGTGGGCAGGCCGCAAGTAGCTTACAAAGAGACAATTAGTAAAATTGTGGAATCAGAAGGAAAATATATTCATCAATCTGGCGGACGTGGTCAATACGGTCATTGTTGGTTGAGATTGGAACCAATGGAACGAGGAAAAGGATTTGAATTTGTTGAAGAAATTAAAGGAGGGACTATTCCCAAAGAATATATTCCAGCGATTAGAAAAGGCGCGCAAGAAGCCCTTAGTAACGGTGTTTACGCAGGTTATCCTTTAATTGATATAAGGGTCGTGGTTTATGATGGTTCTTATCATGAGGTTGATTCTTCGGAAGCGGCTTTTAAGATTGCCGCCAGCCGTTCCATTAAAAGCGGAGTGATGAATGCCTGTCCGATACTTTTAGAGCCGATTATGAAAATTGAAGTAGTAGTGGCGGATCAATTTATGGGAGAAGTAATTGGCGATCTTAATTCTCGTCGAGCGCAAATTCAGAGTACGCATGATCGCGGTCAGATGAAAATTATTGATGCTTCCGTTCCTTTGGGCGAGGTTTTTGGTTATGCTACTATTTTAAGATCTAATACAGAGGGTCGCGGAAGTTATTCTATGGAATTCTCTCATTATGCCGAGGTGCCGAGAAACGTTGTAGAGAAAATAATAAATGTTGAGAAAAAATAGCCCCTCACATGGGAATTATTGTCTTTCTTAAAAATTGCGATTTAATAAATATAAATTAAATATCTATAAATAGGCGTTTAAATTAATATGTATATAGAAACGAAAGACAGTAATTTTTATAATTTCCATGTGAGGGGTTGACATTTTTTAGCCTTTTGTTTATAATTAGATATTAATTGTTGAAAACCCCATAATTGGTAGCGAGGGAATAGACAAATCCGCCAGCTGGCGGATTGATCTGATTCCCGGAGCGAACCAATTTTACGGAGCGAAGCGAGTATAATTAGATATTAATTGTTGAAAACCCCCATTGCTTTTTTTAAAAAGATTGTTTAAAATTAGAAACATAGATTAATGATTATATTAATAATAAAATAAATAACAAATTCGCGTTTACCGCGATTATTTAAAGAGGAAAAATATGGCAGAAAAAGAAAAATTTTTAAGAGATAAAACCCATGTTAATGTCGGCACAATTGGCCATGTTGATCATGGTAAAACCACTCTTACCGCCGCTATTCTTAAATGTTTGCGCGGAGCTGGTAAAAAAGCGGACACGAAGGGCGTGGATCAAATTGATAACGCTCCCGAAGAAAAAGAGCGCGGTATCACTATTAATTTAGCGCATGTGGAATACGAAACAGACAAGAGGCACTACGCGCACATTGATTGTCCTGGTCACGCTGATTATATTAAGAACATGATCACTGGCGCGGCCCAGATGGACGGCGCGATTTTGGTTGTTTCCGCTCCCGATGGTCCGATGCCTCAAACAAGAGAACATATTCTTTTGGCAAGACAGGTGGGCGTGCCGGCAATTATCGTTTTCTTGAACAAGATTGATATGGTTGAAGATAAGGAATTGGTTGATATCGTTAAAGAAGAAATCCGTGATTTATTAAAGAAATACGAATTTCCCGGCGATGAAACTCCTATCATTGAAGGTTCGGCCCTTAAAGCTTTGGAGTGCGGTTGCGGCAAGGCCGATTGTCAATGGTGCGGACCAATTATGAAATTAGCCGAGACATTGGATTCTTATATTCCTGAACCGAAACGAGACATTGATAAACCCTTCTTAATGCCAGTAGAAGATATTTTCTCTATTGAAGGCCGAGGCACTGTAGTCACTGGTAAAATTGAACGCGGTATTGTTAAAATTAACGAAGAGGCGGAAATTATTGGCTTAAGACCGACGCAAAAAACCGTAGTGACTGGTATTGAAATGTTTAGAAAGACGCTTGACGAGGGTCAGGCGGGTGATAATGCGGGTATTTTATTGCGTGGCACCAAAAAGGAAGACGTGGAGCGCGGCCAAGTCATCGCTAAGCCCGGCAGTGTTAATCCGCATACTGATTTTTTGGCTCAGGTTTATGTGCTTACCAAAGAAGAGGGCGGACGCCATACCCCTTTCTTTAAAGGATACAAACCCCAATTTTATATTCGTACAACCGATGTTACGGGTGATGTTATTCTTCCGGAAGGCACAGAAATGGCTATGCCAGGCGATACCTTAAATGTAACTGTTAAATTGATTAAAACAATTGCTCTTGAGGAGCAGCAAAGATTTGCTATCCGCGAGGGCGGCAAGACGGTAGGCGCGGGCGTTGTTACAAAAATTATTAAATAAAATAATTTTCAGTTCTTTTTTAGTTCTTTATTAATTAAACATTATGTCCGAAAAAGACAAGAAAAAAAATCCTAAACAGGAAGAAGCTTATAAAAACAGGGTCAGAATTAAAATTAAGGCTTATGATCACCGCATCATCGATGAATCTTTAAAAAACATCGTTGATACCATTAAGCGCACTGGCGCTAAAGTGATCGGGCCAATTCCTTTGCCGACAGAAAAAAGAAAGTATACCGTACTTCGTTCCACGTTCGTTAAAAAAGACGCGCGTGATCAATACGAAATCAGAACGCACAAAAGATTGGTAGATATCGTTGATATCACGCCACAAACCATTGAGGCTTTAACTAATTTATCTTTGCCGGCCGGCGTGGATGTGGAAATTAAAATGTAAATTCTTCCGTTTTGAGGACTTTAGAATAGGGCCAATCTTTAATTTAAGGCATTTAGGAAATTGTTTTAAATTTGTCCGCCAGCTGGCGGATTAACCGGACTTTTAGGTCAAACCCTTAAGCAGTAATTTGTCTTTTTTCGAGGATTTGACTCAATGGCCGGTTTTGTATTTTTATAATTGGTAGCGAGGAGGTCAAACAAAAGTTTTACTTTTGATTTGACTCCGACCACGCCCAACTTCGCCTTGAGTGATTTTTTAAGACAGCCGTCTTGATTGATACTTGGGGTTGGGTTTGGTAGCTCGCCATTACTATGCGAGCGGCGAACTCAAGGCGGACGGGGCGCCCCAATTTCACGGAACGAAGTAAGTATAATTTTATTGACAATTGTCTAAGAATATTAGTTTTTATGAGATTTATATTGGGCAAAAAAATTGGAATGACTCAGGTCTTTTCCGAAGACGGCAATGTCGTGCCAGTCACTTTAGTACAGGCCGGACCGTGCATTGTGACTGCCATTCGCGTTTCAGATAAAGACAAATATCAAGCTGTGCAGATAGGATTTGATTCCAAGAAAAAAGTGAATAAGCCGCAAAAAGGACAATTAAAAGATTTGGGCAATTTCAAATATCTTAAAGAATTTAGGACGGATAATCTTGAAAATTATAAAATCGGCGACAAGATAGGCATATCTATATTTAAAAAAGGCGAATCAGTGGATGTGTCTTCAGTCTCAATTGGCAAGGGTTTTCAGGGCGTTGTTAAAAGACATCATTTTAGGGGTCATCCCGCGACTCATGGCCATAAGGATCAATCAAGAATGTCAGGGTCTATTGGCGCTACCGGCCCCCAAAGAGTTTTAAAGGGAACTAGAATGGCTGGTCGAATGGGCGGCGAGCGCGTAACTGTTAAAAATTTGGAAATTGTTGACATTGATACAGAAAAAAACTTTTTATTTATTAATGGCGCGATAGCCGGCGGAGAAAATGCTTTGCTGGAAATTAGAACCAAAAATTAATGTTGAAAGTAAATATTTACAATCAAAATGGCGAAGTGACGGGAGACATAAACTTGTCTCCGGAAATTTTTGGCGTTAAGCCGAATCCTGATCTTGTTAGGCAGGTGGTCGAAATGAAGCTTGCTGGTTTAAGAAAACCGATTGCCCACACTAAAACCAAAGGCGAGGTGCGTGGCGGCGGTAAAAAGCCGTGGAAACAGAAAGGAACGGGACGCGCGCGCGCTGGTTCAATTAGGTCGCCTTTATGGAAAGGAGGGGGTGTTACTTTTGGGCCTCGCAGTAACGCTAATTTTTCCAAGAAAGTGAATAAAAAAACAGAAAGAAAGGCTTTGTTTATGGTTTTATCCGATAAATTAGCAGGCAACAAATTAATTGTTGTTGATAAATTCATTGTTAAAAACATAAAAACTAAAGAGTTTTTGAATAATATAAAGAAACTCCCATCAGGCGATGGAAAAGCTTTGATACTTAATGATAAATATTCGAAAAATTTGTTTTTATCGGCCAGAAATCTGCCATTTTTAAGAGTCAATCGCATTAACAATATCAGTTTAATCGATTTATTAAAGTATAGTTTTCTAATCATCACTAAAAACGCGGTCAAAACTTTAGAAGAGACTTATCAAAAAGTTTAATTTTATGCCAGGTAGTGAAAATTCGATAGTGCTTTTCGCTTCGGTCTACTACCTGTTCCATTATTAACAAAATAACCATTCTTTGCTTCTGGGACGTTTCTTGATATAATCGCACTTCGAGAAGCATCGAATTTCTACTACCTGGTATGTCTATATTCAAATTTAAAAAAACAAAAGAAGTCAATAAGCCGGAAGTGAAGAATATCGCCAAAAACCAGACAGACGAGGGCGGAAAATCTTTTATTTTAGCTAAAAAAAATAAAAACATCGCGGCTTATCGCTTGATTGTTAAACCGATCCTGACCGAAAAAGCCGCCGCTATGGAAGCTCGAAGCAAGTATGTTTTTATGGTAGAAAACAAGGCGAACAAAGTTGAAATAAAAAAAGCCATTGAACTTTTATATAACGTTCGGCCAATTAAAATAAATATTATTAAGGTTTCTGGCAAAAAGGTTAGATCAACCAAGGGTCATGGAGTAACCAAAAAATGGCGAAAGGCTATTGTCACTCTCCGTCCCGGCGAAAAAATAGAATATACTAAAGCCAAAATTTAAACCCATCAATTTATTATGTTAAAAATTTATAAACCAACAACTCCAGCGAGAAGAGATACAAGCATAGTGATCAACAAGGATTTAGCGCCCAATAAACCGCTTAAATCTTTGACTAAATATATCAAATCTAAAGCCGGGCGCAGCGCTGGCCGAATTACAGTTAGACATCAGGGCGGAGGCGTTAAACAGGTTTATAGATTTGTTGACTTTCGACAGCAGATTTTTAATATACCGGCCAAAGTTTTATCTATTGAATATGATCCAAACCGTTCTTGCTGGATTGCTTTGATTTCTTACGCCAACGGGATTAAAGCTTATGTTATCGCCCCAGATGGTTTGAAGACAGACGATAAAATTATTTCTTCAAAGTCAAAAACAGATATTAATGTCGGCAATCGCATGCCATTAAAATACATTCCGGATGGTTATATGGTTCATAATGTTGAGTTATTTCCCGACCAAGGCGGAAAAATAGTCCGTTCGGCGGGGACCGGCGCAATGATTATGGTTCATGAAAATGGCATGGTTCAATTAAAGTTGCCCTCCAAAGAGATGAGGATTGTTTCCGAAGATTGTTGCGCTTCTATAGGTGTTGTTAGCAATCCGGAAAGGAAGCGTATTCGCTGGGGCAAGGCTGGTAGAATGAGAAAAAGAGGTATTAGACCGTCGGTTCGCGGTAAAGCCATGAATCCGTGCGATCATCCGCATGGCGGCGGCGAAGGACGCAATCCGATCGGCTTGGTTTGTCCGAAGACTCCATGGGGAAAACCAGCCCTCGGAGTAAAAACCAGAAAAAAACACAAAGCAAGTAATAAGTTTATACTTAAAAGAAGAAAATAAAATAAATTATTATGTCACGATCGCTTAAGAAAGGTCCTTGGACGGATGAAAAATTATTAAAAAAGATAGCGAGATTGAGGTCAGGCGACAAGACGGTTATTAAGACCTGGTCGCGCGCTTCGGTTATTACCCCAGGAATGGTCGGGTTTACTATTGGAGTTCACAATGGTAAAATTCATATTAGCGTGTTGATCTCTGAGGATATGGTCGGCCATCATCTGGGCGAGTTTTCTCCAACTCGTAAATTTATTAAGCATGGAGGTAAAATGCAAAAAGAGATTGAACAAGCAGCCGTGGCTACTAAAGTTGCGCCGACGGCCGCCGCGCCGACAAAATAAAATCAAATTTTATGGAAGTAAGAGCTTCAGTAAAACATATAAGAATTTCTCCCAAAAAAGTCAGATCGATAGCTGATTTAATCCGCGGATTATCGGTAGAAGCGGCGAAACAGCAATTAATGGTTATTCCGCGCCGTCCATGTTTTCATCTTTTAAAATTATTAAATTCAGTCATTGCTAACGCGGAGAATAATTATAAACTTAAAAAAGAAAATCTTTATATTAAAATTATTAAAGTTGACGGTGGTCCGGCCTTAAAAAGATGGATGCCCAAAGCTATGGGTCGCGCTACCCCGATTAAAAAGAGAAGTTCTTATATCGCTATCGTTTTAGACGAATTTACAGAGACGGCCAAAAAGAAAATTAAAAAA
>JBBTUI010000004.1:0-4911 GCA_038063835.1 Patescibacteria group bacterium
TGCCAATTATGCCTGACTAAACCAAGCGAACCATCTCGGCCAACCACGCTGGTTGAAGAAGATAAGCCTTGATTATCACTAAAATTGTCTAAGTATGTGCCCTTGGTGTTGCTTTGACTAACGCTCGCCAATACAAAATTAGGCAAGCATAAAAGCAAACAAAGAATGTAAACCCCGTTAGAAATCGTTTTGTTCATTTTTAATATTGTTGATTGATACATAGTATAGTGTTCCTGTAAGCAGGTCTGACCTGCTTAAATCATTATACACTAAAACATATTATACATAAGCAATACATCGCGCTCATCTTAGGCTAACTTAAAATTATTTATCACCAAACCGAATTTATATCCTAAATATTCAGCTGCTTTTCGGCAATAGACCATTCTCTCGGTGAAAATTTCAAAATATTCTATAATGGGGATAATTTTTGTGTCTAATTTAATGGTCAAGGTAATAATCTTTTTCGTTTTATCAATCTTTAATTTGGTTTCCGTGACAGCGAAATTAACGCGATCGTGAATATCGTTGCTAATTGATTTTACGCTTTCTGCTCTAACCCTTGAACGATGGACATCGGATTTATCCGCAATTACCAAAACGGCCGCCACCTTACTGTCTAATTTCATTTCTTCTTTGTCGTGATTGGCGATCGCCTGGCAAATAATAGCCACCTCTTCCGGCGGCATTCTATTCTGAAATATCTGATGAAATAAAAGAGCGCCCCAATAATGATGTTGTAATCTGCCTAAAAAATTTCCCATATCATGACAGAAGCCGGCGATAGCCACCAATTCCTGCTCTTCTTTCGTTAGATTCATTTCTTTGGCGATATTTCTTGCTCGATCACTAACCAGGTTAATGTGACGAAAACCGTGCTCTGTGTATTCCAGTGCCTTTAAAGAGCTCTCTGACTGGCTAATAAACTCTAGAACCTGCGGATCCTTTTTTATTTCAGAAAATGCAATCATATATTTTAAATAAATTATTAATAATATTTAATAGCGCCTAAGGGAGTCGGTCACAAGTCCGCGCCTGCCCCGAATAGCAGACGCCGCGCGTCGCTACGGGGTAAACTGGGCGCGGCTCGCGACCCCGCCTCGCTCGCCTCCGCCAACTGGCGGAGCTCGCTCCGGCCTTCGACTCCCTTTTACTAAGAGTCGAACCCTTGTTGCCAGGTTGAAAACCTGAAATTTTTAGTTATTGTTTAATAGCGCCTAAGGGAGTCGAACCCTTGTTGCCAGGTTGAAAACCTGGAGTCCTAACCGTTAGACGAAGGCGCCGAATTTTAACTTTCTAACTATATCAAAAATATAATATTAGACAAGTAAAAATTTTAATATTTGCCGGGTAGTAGAAATTCGACAATAAATTACTAAATTAAATTTATATTTATGGAGGCTTTCACCGTCAAACAGTAGAGATTTATTTAAAGATGTTTATTGTCTTAGGTTCGCCAAAGGCGAACTGGTCGAATTTTCACTACCCGGTTTGCCTTTTGTATAAATAGCTATATAATAATTGAATATTTTCGGGGACTAGTTCATCGGTAGAACGCACGGTTCGGGACCGTGAGGCAGAGGGTTCAATTCCCTCGTCCCCGATTTACAAAATTTATGATGGTTCTCAGTCCGCGACGGGTCCGCCATGGACTAATAATTTCTACGGGGTATGGAAAATAATCAACTAAAAAACCATAGACTGCCGACGGAGTCAGCCGGCAGAATAATGGCGGTTAATGTGCCGATCGCGCAAGACAACGCGACTATCGCCGATATAGAAAATCTGCTTTTAAAAGAAGCCAAAAATCTTGAAACGATAAATTACATTTACATTATAAATTCTGAAAAGAAATTAACCGGGGTCATTTCTATCAAGGAAGTTTTTTGTTTGCCTAAAACAACTTCTGTATCGCAAGCAATGAAAAAGGAATTAGTAAAAGTCCGGCCTCACACCGACCAGGAGCGCGTGGCAATGCTCGCCATCAGACATAATTTAAAAGCTATTCCGGTCGTTGATACAGAGAATAAGTTTCTGGGCGCTGTTCCATCCGATGTTATTTTAAATATCTTGCATCAAGAAAACATTGAAGATGTTTTGCGTTCAGCCGGCGTGCATTCATTCGGCGATCCCGCCAAATATCTCATAACTGCCCCGTCAATTTTTCATTTTAAAAAACGCCTGCCCTGGCTTATAGTCGGAACTCTTGGCGGATTTGCCGCCGCGATTTTGATTGGCGCTTTTGAGCGGATATTGCAAGAACTCTTGATTTTAGCCGCTTTTATCCCCGCGGTGGTTTATATGGCGGACGCCGTCGGAGCTCAAGCCCAGATGATTTTTGTTCGCAGTTTAGTCATAGACCAAAACCTCAATTTTAAAAAATATTTCCGTCGGGAAATGATAGTTGGTATTTTATTGGCGGCAACATTGGCGCTCGCGATTTCTTTGCTCTCATTTGCTTGGCAGAAATCGCTAATTTTGTCTTTGATTCTGGGGCTGTCGTTTTTTCTGACTATAATCATTGCGGCCACGACGGCGATACTGCTCCCCTGGATTTTTTACAAATTCCACTATGACCCGGCTATTGCCTCGGGTCCCTTGGCTACGATTATCCGCGATGTTTTAAGCGTCATAATTTATTTTGCAGTTGCCTCGCTTGGCTTGAATATTTTTGTTTTTTAATGTTTCCGGTAATTTGTCTCGGGGGGTAATCTAATGGAGTAAATACTATGAAAATTTCTAACTGGGCGAGTTTGTTTAAAATTGTTAAAAAATATATCTACGACAAGCCGAAAATCAGAAAAGCGATCGGCATTATTTTAATTCTTATCGGCCTTGCCGCTCTTCTTACTCCCTTCACGCCTGGTTCATGGCTCATTTTCATCGGCGCTGAATCATTAGGAACACGATTGCTTTTTCGGGACAAACTCATACGGTGGTGGCGCAAAATAAATAATTAAATTATATATGATAGAAAAACTCATACTATACACGCAATCAATAGTTTCCGCCGGCGGACCCGCGGGTGTTTTTGCGGCCGCGCTGCTTGAGGAGATAATATTTTTTATACCTTCCCCGATAGTGCCTCTGGCGGCAGGTTTTTTTCTGCTCTCTCCCAGCATCCAACTCACAGAGGCGATCACGCGGGCTTTTTTATACATCGCGCTTCCTGTCGCGCTCGGTTTAACTATCGGTTCACTTCTCCCTTACTGCATTTGCTATTTCGGCGGTCGGCCCGCGATTAAGAAGTGGGGACATTTTATAGGTTTAGCATGGGAAAACATTGAAAAAACTGAAAAACATTTCAGCCGCGGTAATCACGATGAATTAATCTTGGTTGGGTTGCGTATCTTGCCTATAGTTCCAAGCGTTGCTATCTCCGGTTTCTGCGGTCTTGTACGGTATCCTGTTTATCGTTTTCTCGCGGTTACCGCTTTGGGCGCGACGATCCGCGGGTTTCTGCTTGGCTTGGCGGGTTGGTGCGCGGGGACAGCGTATTTAAAGTATGCTCACGCGATCGCGCGAATAGAAACATATCTTTTTATTCTTGTCGGTGCTGTAAGCATGGCGATAGTCATTTGGTTTGTTCGTAAAAAACATAAAAAACATTATGAGCCCCGTTAGAAGCTCAAAATTAAGTTATTATTATAACAAGATTAAAGGCGAAGCCCTGTTAAAAATATTATTTCTAATGGAACGAAGCCGCCTCTCTCGGCTTTCATTATGATTTTAAAAAAGAACAATCTTAAAGCTTCTAATAGGGTAAAGATACTTAAAATTGACCCGACTCATATCAACCGCGGTTTTATTAGGCAAGCCGGTTGCGTTCTGCGACGCGGCGGATTGGTAGTTTTTCCAACGGAAACAGTATATGGCCTTGGCGCGGACGCTTTCAATAAGCAAGCGGTCGCTAAAATTTTCCTTGTTAAACAGCGTCCAACCGACAACCCGCTTATCGCGCATATCGCGCGCTTAAATGACTTAAAAAAATTAACCCGTAATATTCCGCCGCAAGTCTTCTTGCTTGCAAAACGCTTTTGGCCAGGACCCCTGACGTTAATTTTATCAAAAAAGCCAACAGTGCCAAAAATAGTAACCGGGCAGACTGATACGGTAGCCATTCGTATGCCTGATCATCCAGTCGCCCTGGCTCTTATAAAAAAAGCTGGGTGTCCAATCGCCGCCCCTTCGGCAAATCTTTCCGGACGACCAAGCGCCACTGATATTACTCACGCGCTGTCTGACTTTGGTTGCGCGGTTGATCTGTATCTTGATGCTGGTCCGACAAAAATCGGATTGGAATCCACAGTGCTTGATCTAACCGTAAATCCGCCGGAAATCCTGCGGCCGGGCGCTATCACCAAAAAGGCCTTGCAAAAATTACTGGGGCGCGTTGTTGAACGCGGATACCGCCCCGAAAGCGCAGTACGTTCGCCGGGAATGAAGTACCGTCATTACGCGCCAAATGCTCAGCTTATACTGGTCGCGGGTAATAAACAAATAATGATTAAAAAAATTCTGCTCTTTATGGCGAGATATAAAAAAGATGGGAAGAAGATCGGCGTTATTGCCAGCAGAGAAACAGCTAAATATTATCACGGAGCCGATCATATAATAGTTATTGGTTCTCGGCAAAATTTAAAAGAGGTAGCAAGTAACTTGTTCCGCGTCCTGCGCCAGTTCAATGCTCAAGGCGTGGATATTATTATCGCTGAAACATTTCCTGAAGACGGCATAGGAAAAGCTCTTATGAATCGCCTGCGAAAAGCCGCGTCAAAATTAAAATAAATATGAAACACAATCCTGACAAAATCAAAAAAATCGTCTTTACTATCATTATTATCCTGATTCTCTTTGCGTTTGTTTTACCTATGGTATTTGGCTATTAAATCGAAATACTGCTACAATAAT
>JBBTUI010000004.1:5011-17381 GCA_038063835.1 Patescibacteria group bacterium
TCTTACATCGTCTACGGTGTTATATTGTCGGCTATTTTTATAGCGCCCGGCATTTTTCGACTGCTGACCGACTGTTACTGGTTTCAAGAAATTGGCTTCAGTAATATTTTCACCACTATTCTGGGCGCTAAAATTCTTTTGGGGTTGGCGGTGGGCATCTTGAGTTTTTTCATTATCTACGGCAACTTTTGGCTGGCAAGAAAACTTGTTGCGTCCCGGCCGATGGTTGTTCGGTTGCGGGAAAATATTGGAGTGGAAACTGACGAAGCAGGAAAATTAGACACAAGGAGACGGATTAACGCCTTCGCCTTGCCTGTCTCGCTTATACTTGGATTTTTTACTGGCCTGGTCGGAGCAAGCGGTTGGGAAACAGCGCTTAAATATTTTAACGCAACGCCGTTTGGCAGTCAGGATCCAATATTCGGCCGCGATATTTCTTTTTACTTTTTTGATTTGCCATTCGTTCAATTTTTAGTCGGGTTGGGTTTTTGGCTTATTATCGCGTCGCTTGTTGCCGCAACCGCGAATTATATTTTACGGGGCGCTACTGTCTTAAATCTGAAATCTTTATTTATGGAAAAGGCGGCGAAGACACATCTGTCAATTCTTGTCGCTCTTTTCTTTGTTTTAACGGCCTTCAAAATTTATGCTGTTAGAATTCCGTCTTTGCTCTACAGCGCTACAGGACAATTTACCGGCGCGAGTTTCACCGACATTCACGCTGTTTTGCCGTTTTTGAAAATACTTATTTTTGTCGCGGTGATCGCGGCTATCTTGGTGATAATAAACATCTTCAGGTCCAATAACCGCCTTATAGTCTTAGCCCTCGGTTCTTATATTCTCGTCTCTATTTTGGGCGGCTGGATCTATCCAACTATCCTGCAAAAATTTATAGTGTCGCCGAACGAACTCGTAAAAGAAACTCCTTATATTAAACATAATATTGAAGCCACGCAAAAAGCTTTTGCTTTAGATAAAATAGTAGAGCGCGATCTTACAGGTGAAACATTGCTTACTATGACAGACATCAACAACAACCGTTCCACTATTAAAAATGTGCGGCTTTGGGACCGCGAGCCATTACTTGATACCTTTGGCCAACTGCAAGAAATCCGCACTTACTATGACTTTGTCTCTATTGATAACGACCGTTATCATTTAAACAACGACTACCGTCAAATTTTGCTCTCGCCTCGAGAGCTAAATTCTGCCAGTCTGCCTCAACGCACTTTTATCAACGAACGGCTAACCTTTACGCATGGCTTTGGCCTGACCTTAAGTCCGGTCAATGAAGTAACGCCAGAGGGTTTGCCCGTGCTTTTTGTAAAAGACCTGCCGCCATCGTCAAGCGTAAAATCGCTTTCCGTAAACCGGCCGGAAATATACTATGGAGAGCTTGCCAACAACTGGGTAGCGGTAAACACCAAAGCAAAAGAGTTTAATTATCCTTCGGGCGAGGAAAATGTCTTTACCGCCTATGAAGGAAGCGGGGGCGTGCGAGTTGAATCAATATTTCGCAAGGCGCTCTTTGCTTTGCGATTTGGATCATTGAAAATTCTTTTGTCCAATGATATCACGACTGAATCGCGAATAATGTATTACCGCAATATTAAGGAAAGAGTCAAACGAGCCTTGCCTTTTCTTCGCCTGGACAACGACCCGTATATAGTGATTACCAAAAAAGGAGAGTTAAAATGGATTCAGGACGCTTATACCACTTCTGACCGCTATCCGTACGCTGAACTAGTCCAAGACGCGTTTAATCCTTTGCCTGGACAGCAAACAAGTTTGCCTGGCAATCGCCTCAATTATATAAGAAATTCGGTCAAGGTAGTGATTGACGCCTATGACGGCAAAATGACATTTTATATCGCCGATAAAGAAGATCCGATTATTCAGACCTATGCCAAAATTTTCTCCGCCAAGGGTCCGCTTCGCCGGAATCTGCCAGCTGGCGGAGAGGCGAGCGGAAAGGACACATTCATTCCGCTTGACGAGATGGACGAGGACTTGAGAGCGCATATACGATATCCTGAAGATTTATTTGCTTACCAAACAAAGCTTTATATGGTGTATCACATGGATGAGCCGCAAATTTTCTACAATAAAGAAGACCAGTGGCAGATTCCAGTTATTATGAGCGGACAACAGACCGATCCAATGGTGAGGCATATGATCATGAAACTGCCGGGCGAAAAACAAGAAGAGTATATTTTAATGATTCCGTTCACTCCCCGCGGCAAAGATAATCTTTCGGCCTGGATGGTGGCGCGTAACGACAAAGAGTTTTACGGGCAGCTGGTGGCATATCGCTTTCCCAAGCAAAAGCTGGTTTTTGGACCCAAACAAATTACCAACCGCATCAACCAGGACGCGGACATCTCTCGTCAAATTTCTCTCTGGGATCAGAGAGGCTCTGAAGTTGTCAGAGGCAACCTTTTGGTAATACCGATTGAAGAATCGCTCATCTATGTCCAACCGATTTACCTGCGGGCCGAGGGCGGTAAAATCCCTGAATTGAAAAGGGTGATTGTGGCTTATGAGAACCGCATTGCTATGGAAGAGACTCTGGATTTGGCTTTAGCAACCGTGTTCGGCGGTCGAATCGTTCCGGACAAAAAAACGGACGGGATTATTCCCACGGACACAACAATTCACCCCGCCATTAACGGGGTCAATCAAAATTTAATCCAACAGGCAAGAGATTATCTTAATCGCGCCCTTGAAGCGCAGCGTCGCGGCGATTGGACTCTCTATGGCGAAGAAATAAGAAAACTGGAGGATTTATTGAAAAAAACAAAATAATATTTTCCAATTCGTAATTCTTAATTCATAATTCGTAATTCATATACGGGTATGCCCAAAATCGTTTCCTCTTGTATCTATTGCGCCGAGGGGTGCAAATTAGAATATGAGATAGAAAATGATAAAATCATTAAAGTTTCGCCGGTGAAAGACGATCCTGTTTCTTTGGGTCGGCCATGCGTCAAAGGATTAACCATCAACGAAGTTGTTGATCAGGACAGAATCGTTTATCCTATGATTCGTCGTCGCGGAAAACTAGAGCACGCCAGCTGGGACGAAGTTTTAAATCTATTAATAGAAAAAATAAAAGAATTTTTGCCAAACGAAATCTTTTTCTCCCCTTCCGGATATATCACCAACGAAGATAATTTTGCCATGCAAAAATTTGTCCGCTTGGCGCTTAATTCCAACAATGTGGACGGCTGTTGCGCGCGTCTTTGCCATATCGCCACGGTTTTAGCCTTTCAAGACACTTTAGGTATTGGTTCTGCCCCGGATTATTATGACGATATTTTAAATTTAGACTGCCTATTTGTTATTGGCTCTAACCCTGCTTCAAATCACCCGATTGAATTTAATCGCATTTTACAGATGAAAACCAAGGGCGGAAAATTAATCGTGGTTAGCCCAATTTTTTCCGAGTCAGCCGAAAAAGCCGATTTACATCTGCCAATCAATCCCGGCACGGAAAGCGTATTTTTTAACGCTTTAATAAATATAATTATCCAAAATAACTGGCACGACAAAGAAACAGAAAAACTGCCTAATTTCAATAAACTTCGCGAAATTAGCGCGAAATATACGCTGGAAATAACAGAAAAAATTTGCGGAATTAAAAAAGAATTAATTAGCAGGGCGGCACGGCTTATTGGCGAATCGAAAAATTTCGGCGTAATGCATGGAATGGGATTAACTCAGCATGTTAACGGTGTGGAAAATGTCCATTTATTAGTTGATCTGGCCTTGATCAAAAACGCTAAAATCGTTAGCAGCCGAGGCGAAATCAATGTTCAAGGCTGCGGCGATATGTTAACCGGACCAAATCTTTTAGCTTTTTCGGATCAAGCCAATCAAGAAAATCTTAAAAAATTATGGGGCGAGAATTTGCCTTGCAGCCGAGGACTAAACTTGATGGAAGCGATTGGTTTAAATCAAGCAAAAATGATTTGGATTTCTAATTTTAACCCGGCTCAATCAATGCCTGATCTGAATCGCATTCATAAAAACCTAAAAAACGCTTTTCTAGTACAAATGGATAGTTATTTTAATTTGACCTCTGAATTCGCCGATGTCATTCTGCCGGTGCCGATTTTAATTGAACGCGAGGGCACAATCACCAACGGCGAAAGAAGAATTAGAAAAATAACGCCTGTTCGCCAAGCGCTTGGCGAGACTAAAACAGAAAAAGAAATTTTTGCTCTCTTGGCGGAAAAATTAGGCTTTAAAAATATTATATCCAAAGACCCGAAAACCAATCTCCAAGAAATCAAACAAATAATTAAAGATTATGAAAAAATAGATATTGAAGCTCTTTGGAACGGTAAAGACCAATTTGCCAACAAAGAAATTAAATTTAAAAAATTTGTTCCTGAAGACTTTGAAGGCGTGGAAGAAATAAAAAACGAAAAATATCCATTTATACTTTTTACCTATCGCTCGCCTTTCGCGTTTTTAACGCACGGCCATAGCGAAAAATCACCTACATTAAAAAAGGCTTTCGGCGAGGCTGTTTTCTTCATTAACCAACAAGACGCGCTTAGCCTGAATGTCAAGGACGAAGACAAAATCAAAATAACCAGCAAAACCGCCAGTTTAACCGCGCCACTTAAAATTTCTCCGCGCGTGCTTCCCGGCTATGTAGGCGCGACCTTTCATTCCAAAGATTTATTAATAAATAAATTATTCCCCTTGCAATTTGACGAAGAAACCTTTACCCCGAATTTTAAAGTCGTGGCTGTGAATATTAAAAAGATTTTATAATTATATGATTATTGATTGCCATCTGCATTTACCAGCCATAGGAATAGTCAAAAATTATAAAGAAGCGAAAATTAAACTTCTTCATGATTTAAAACAAAATAACATAAAATATGCTATTCTTATTCCTGATAATGTAAAAAATTCTAGTATTGGCGACATGGATGATTGTCTGGACTTATTCAAAAAAGAAAAGAAAATATTTTTAATGGGAACAATAAATATCTTTCGCGATCCGTTCTCCCATTTAAAGAAATTGGATCAATTGCTCAAAAACAGAAAAATCGTGGCAATAAAAATCTTCCCCGGCCACGACAAACATTTCCCTACCGACAAAAGATTAATACCTATTTATAAATTGTGTCTAAAACATGATGCGCCCATTGTTATTCATACCGGATGGAATACTGGCCACCCGGAGGTAGCAAAATACAATGACCCGAAATATATCGTCAAAATTGCCAAAAAATTTCCTAAATTAAAAATAGTTATCGCCCATTATTTTTGGCCAAAAATAGAATATTGCTACAAAATAACGAGGCCTTATAAAAATATTTGCTTTGACGCTTCGGGCTTGGCCGATAAAGAAGTTGTG
Source organism: Patescibacteria group bacterium (assembly GCA_038063835.1). Classification (GTDB taxonomy): domain Bacteria; phylum Patescibacteriota; class Patescibacteriia; order UBA2591; family UBA4787; genus UBA4787. Next base: position 10,389 of record JBBTUI010000004.1, read on the forward strand.
GACGCAACAGGCAGAAAAAAAATAAAACAAATTTTAGAAAAAACTATCAATGATAGTCAGGAAAGTGTCCTTTTCGGCACTGATTATAATATGTGTATTACAAAAAATCATATTGATCTAATAAAATCATTAGAAATGAACAACGAAATAAAAAGAAAAATCTTTTCCCAAAATGCCATCAAGTTATTTAAATTAAAATTGAAATAAATAATAAAAAGATCTACATAAAATCTCGACCAAATTCAAAAGCCCCCTCTATTTTGAGGGGGCTTCTTGTTTATTCACGGTTATACACCTTGTCGAACTTCTTGAGCCGCCTGGCGATTTTCTGCTCCATCGTGACGCCGAAGAGTTTCTCCAGCGCACTCGGTGGTTCAACCACGGAGTCAACGGCTGGAAAATCAACGCCAAAACCGCTCTTCATGTATATGGGAGGAACTTCGATGACGGTCCCCGGTAAATCAGGACTGGTGGTTTCGCGGAAGGGGTAAATTTCGACACTGCCATTATCTAGGCGTTTCACCTCGAATTGGTACTTATTATAAAGCCTGTCGAATTCCTGAAGCCTCTTGGCAATTTTCTGCTCCATGGTAATGCCACGGAATTTTTCCTTCGCAGTTGGCGGCTTAACCACCGGATCAACCGCCTGTCCAATCGGTCCGAATATAGACATTTTCACAATCTCGAAGGCAGGTACAATGATTTTGTGCTCTTCTCCTGATACACACGCGGGAATTACGTTCTCGGAAAAGGCAAAAATTTCAGCATCGCCATTTTCCAGACGTTTCACCTTGAACTGGTACATGGTTTCGGACATTGACAACCTCCTTTAATTTAAAATGTTTAATGAACAATCAATACAAATTATCAAAAAATGACTTTTTGTCAAGAGCTAATTTATCACTCCCCCGCCTAAACAAACATTCTTGTTATAAAATACGCAAAACTGGCCAGGCGTTATGGCGCGTTGAGATTTTTTAAAAACAATTTTTAATTTTCCCAGCTTAACAGGATATAAAATCGCGCTTTCTAATGATTGGCGATAACGAATCTTAGCTTGCACATTAATCGCCTTATTAGGCAATGCAGCGGAAATAAAATTAAACGACGACAAAAAGACTTTTTTTTGCAAAAGCTCTTTTGGTTTATTCGTCGCGATTAAAATATTCTTTTTTATATCAAATCCTTTAACGAAATAAGGGCCGTTCGGCAAATTAATACCCTTGCGCTGGCCGATGGTATAAAAATGCAATCCTTGATGTTTACCCAAAACTTGATGGTTCTCGTCCATAATTAAACCCTGCTTTTGTCCAATTTCTTTTTTCAAAAATTCTGGCATTGACTTATTGTCTATAAAACAAAAATCCTGACTTTGTTTAGTTTTAAGAAAAAATTCAAAGCCTTCTTTTTTAGCTAATTTATAAACTTCTTCTTTGATGTAATCGCCCAACGGAAAAATAATATGGCTCAACCATTTTTGCGGCAAAAAACATAAACTATAGCTTTGATCTTTATTTTTATCTTTACCTTTTAATAGTTCATACTTGCAAGCTTTGGAATTTCGCCTAATTTTCGCGTAATGACCGGTGGCGACATAATCAATTCTATGTCTTTTCGCCCAATCTAAAAGTTTTTTAAACTTAAGATAACGATTGCAAATAACGCAAGGATTAGGTGTTTGCTTTCGCTTAAGCGAAAAAATAAAATAATTTATCACTTCTCGTTTGAAATCTTTTTGAACGTCCGCGATATAATATGGTACGCCTAATTTGTGGCAAATCTTCTTAGCAATTCTAAAGGATTCAACCGTACAACAAACATTCTCTCGTAAATGATTTTTTTTATTTTTCCAGGCCGGCAATTTCAGAGAAACGCCGATCGGCCGCCAACCCTGTTTTTTGAGCAACAACAAAGCCATAGAAGAGTCTACCCCCCCCGACATACCAACTACAATTTTTCTTCCCTCGCCAGGCGAGGGATATTGATATATTTTTCTTCTAAATTTATTCATGGCCATGCATCTTTTCTTCTGTCTCTACCCATTCTTTGTGCCTGCCGACTAAGGTTTCTTTTTCTTTCTGTAAAATTTGATGTTTCTTTTCCATATCTAAAGAAATTTCTCTTTTATTTTTTTTAAGATAATCATAAAGGGCTTCGGCTAAAGCATCGGCGGCCAAAACTGAACAATGAATTTTAATCGGCGGCAAACCGCCAAGATTATTAACAATTTTCTCTTTAGTAATTTCTAAGGCTTCTGCAACAGTCTTGCCTTTAGCCAAATCAGTAATAGCGCTGCTTGTGGCAATCGCCGCCACGCAACCGAAGGTTTCAAATTTTATATCTTTAATTATTTCTTGTTTCTTAATATTTTTCCCTACTCTAATATAAAGCCACATAACATCACCGCAAACCAAATTCCCAACCTTGCCAACGCCGTCCGGATCTTTCATCCGGCCATAATTGTGCGGGTTTTGAAAATGTTTCAAAACTTTTTTAGTATACATAATAGATGGTATTTAGAATTTAGAATTTAGAATTTGAAAACTAGAGAATAGAACAAACAAAGTTAAATTTTAAAAGGAGATATTTTTCTAAGATTTTCAACAATTTTCGGCAATATATTTAAAAGACGATTAATATCGCTTTCTTTGGTAAAACGGCCGAGGGTTATGCGCAAAGAGCCGTGCGCTTCTTCGGGCTTAACATTGCAAGCCAAAAGCACATGACTGGCTTCTAATCTGTGAGAAGAGCATGCTGAGCCGGTGGAAACCGCAAAACCATATTGATCAAGGCGTATTAATAAGGCTTCGCCCTCAATAAAAGAAAATTGAAAATTGGCGTTATTGGGCAGGCGTTTGGTCGGATGGCCATTGAGACGAGCTCCTGGAATTATCTTTAGGACGGTTTTAATTAATTTATCGCGCAGCCTGGATTGTCTGTCGCCTTCTTGTTTCATTTCTTTCAAACAAAGTTCTGTTGCCTTGGCAAAACCAACAATGGCCGGCACATTAACCGTTGAAGGCCGCTTACCGTTCTCATGATCGCCTCCGCACATTAAGGGCGTAATTTTAATGCCTTCACGCAGATATAAACAAGCTGCGCCCTTGGGGCCGTACATTTTATGAGAAGAAGCAGTCAGTAAATCTATATTCATTTTATTGACATCAATTGGAATTTTTCCAAAAGTTTGCGCGGCGTCCGTATGAAAATAAACATTTTTTTCGCGGCAAATTTTCCCAATCTCAATGATGGGCTCAATCGTGCCAATTTCATTATTGGCATGCATTACGGAAACCAAAATTGTATTCGGTTGAATCGCTTTTCTAATATTTTCCGGATCAACCAAACCAAATTTATCAACTCTTAACTCGGTTAATTCGAATCCCCTAGCCTTAAGCCAGCGCGCACTATTTAATACACAATCATGTTCAATTGAAGAAACAATAATATGATTGCCCTTGTTCTTGTTGGCCAAAGCTGTGCCGCGTATAGCCAAATTATTGCTTTCAGTAGCCGAACTTGTAAAAATAATTTCTTTTGATTGAGCGCCCAGGGCTCTGCTAATTATCTGCCTACTGTCTTCCAGCGCTTCCTCTGCTTCTTGTCCGAATGAATGCAAAGAGGCCGTATTGCCAAATTTTTCAGAAAAATATGGCAGTATAAATTTTAAAACGCGCGGATCAACCGGAGTTGTGGCCGCATAATCAAGATATATTTTTTTCATTTTTTTGGCCATGAATTTACTCTAAACAGCAATCAATAACCTTTTTTACCAGTTCGCCCAATTTACCCATAAATCCCGTTTTTTTATCATCATGCCGATTGAGCGCCGAATCGTCAATTTTTTTAATATCCTTAGTGTCAATAATCTTCATATTAATTCCCCAAAACAAAGAATACAAATTATATGATTTTTCAAAAAGCTCTTGCGCTTCGTCTTTCTTGCCCATACTTAATTGTTTCGTGCCAACCTCAAGTAAGCGCATCGAAGCCGCCAATAAGTGCTTAGAAATGCACCAAACCTCTCCTTCGTAATCTTTGATAATCTTCTTCAAAAGTTGTTTTCGCATTTCCCGCACTTCGTTGAGCAGATCGAAATATTCGCTTTTGCCGGTTTTAGCGCCGGTGAAAAAGAAGTGCTCTTCAATGCTGACCAAATTCATTATCGCGATACTCAAATCTTCATCGGAAGAAAGGTCCATTTTTTCCTGTTTTTTCATTTTATCCGCTTTTTCAATAAGCTGATTTACATTTTTAATCAAATTATTTTCCATAATGATAAAATTTATTTACTTAGAAAATAAAAAATTGCGCTTAAAATTAAGAGAGCACCCACAGGCATAACCACCTTTTGAAACGGGAAATAAGCTCGATTATTATTCTTCTTTTTCAAATAAACATACCAACCGGCCGCAACAGCGAAAACAATACTGCCGCTCAAAATGCCGAATAATAATTTATCCATACCGCAAAAAGTATTTAACGGATGGCCCATAATCTTTCCCCAATATAAAGGAACTAAAATAATTAAATAATAACTCAAAAAAATTAAAATTTTTCTGCCCTTAAAACGGATGTTCTTTTTGTTTAGCCAATCGACAGTCCAGACGATTAAAGAGATGGTCAGTCCGCCGATCCAAACGCCGGAAATCGTGTCGTCAACTCCAAGCCAGCGCGATAATCCCAAACCAGCGCAAACCACCAAAGTACAAACCTGACAAATAATAGCTTTAGCGTAATCGCCAAAAAGCAAGCCGACAACAAACAGACCTAAAAAAATATAAAGATTTCTTTTCATCATATTAATAACTAGTTGATTAAACCATGCTACACAAAAAGAATAAATACATCTTATCAAATTAAAAGCACTTTGCAACCGCCCGACTTAACGAAACCATAGCTTAATTATGATAAGCATTATTATAAGCAATCGCGACTATAAACCAAAACGCTTGCCTAAAAAGCTTTTTAGGTCTTTCAGATTATCGTCTGTCAATTTTATTGACCCACCAAAATCATCCTTTATTTCCAACCCTTGCGCGCCGCCCACTTCTGCCTCGACGGCGACAGGACAGGACGAACAATTAGCGCAAAATTCATAAATTTTTCCTAGCTTTCTAATATTTTCCATAATTTTATATTAAATTAATTATTGACCTTTATAAAATTTTAGCTTTAAAAGACTTAAAGATATCCAATGAAAGTATATTTTTTTCGGATATCTTGCTGTGATCATAATAAACATCGAATAAATTAGGCGCTTCAAATCCTACGTCTTGCACTCCGCTTAATCCTTTCAACTCGCTGCTGATTAAAAAAGCATGTCCGGAACAAGGAATGTCAACTTCTATCGTCATCTTGGAGCGACTGATATTCTCGGTTTTTGCCAATGCATTTTTTGAGAAATAATTAAATTTTAAATTTGCTACGTAAGGAAAAGCCGCGTATATCAAGAATAAATTAATCAAAATACTGGTGCCATATAAAGTCGCCAAATATTTCCAACTATTCCTTAAGCCGCTTAAAGATAAAATATGTTTTCTCTTAAGATATATTAAAGCCGCTAAAGTAGTTAAAACCAAGGACACAATAATTAACGAATAAAAAAATAAATAATTGGTCAATAAGCTTTTTAAAATTGCCGAGAATGCCGTTATTCCAAGGGTGGTGAAAATAATAAAAAGCAAACAGCCGCTATGCGGCAAGAGGGCATAAAATAAACCCGCCCCCATCCCCGTCCGAAAAGTCTTAGCCTTACAACACGATGAAGTATCTATATTTATTTTATTGTTATCCATTGAAAATTATTTTTATTTAAATTAAGCAAAAAATTTCTTTAATAATCCTAAATATTTATTTATCTCTTTCTGGTTAATTTTATAAAAAACGTAAGTTCCCTTTTTCCTCGCCGCCAACAAATTATGGGCTTTTAGTATTCTTAAGTGATGAGAAACTAGATTCTGCGGCAGGTCTAAATTTTGCCAAATTTCGCAGACGCAACGACGATTAGAATGAAGCGTACAAAGAATACGCAAACGACTTTCATCAGAAATAATCTTCAAAAAATCAGTTAATTGTTTAAAATCATTATGCGCTAATTTATTTTTGCAACACTGGCAATTATATTTCATATTTATGATTAATGATTTATAAATATATCAACCACGATTGATATATTAACATTAATAATCTCTGGTGTCAATTTTGTATGGGGATAACTTCGACTTACCGGCTCTCCTGATATATAAGATTGCGATATTTTGATACTTTCAAATCCGTGCTATAATATAAACTAAACTAAACCCAATAACCTTTTATGAAAATAATACTCGGCTCATCTTCGGAAATCCGAAAAAAGATTCTTGCGTCTCTCGGTTATAAATTTGAAATAATCAAGCCGGAGATTAATGAAAAAGAAATCAGATTTAAAAATCCGGAAAAATTAGTCTTAGAGATTGCCAAAGCCAAAGCAGAGGCAATTAAAAATAAAATTTCTGGACCAGCGATTATTATTACTTCTGACCAGGTTGTCTTATTCAACAGTCAAATCAGAGAAAAACCTCAATCAATTGCAGAAGCCAGAGAAATGATTAAAACCGCTCATCTCTATCCAAACATAACAATTACCTCGGTAGTTGTCACCGACACACAAAATAATATTCAAATTAGCGGAGTTGACATAGCATCTGCCAAATGCGAACGCATACCCGAAGAAATTATCGAGGCTTATTTAGCAACTGGCGAACCGCTTTATATGGCCGGTAGTTTTGATATTGAGCATCCCTTACTAACGCCGTATATCAAAATTATATTTGGCGAACAGGAAAGCATTCTTGGTTTGCCCAAAACTTTAACGCAAAAACTATTGAAAGAAATTTCGGAAAAGGGATAAACCCCCACACCAAATTTGACTAAACTCGACAGTTCTTTGAAATAGTTTTACAAGTTTAAAAAACTAAAATCTCTAACCATATTTTGACAAATTATGGTGTG
>JBBTUI010000005.1:0-2944 GCA_038063835.1 Patescibacteria group bacterium
CTTTTCCAGCTTTTCAAGATTTTGGTTGTTCGTGTTGATTTTTTGCATTTTCTTTGTCTTTTATTTTTTCATAAATAGCCCCCAGCACGCCGTTAACAAATTTTCCGGCATTGATGCCACTGAACGCTTTAGCCACTTCAATGGCTTCATTGATAGCCACTTTCGGAGGAGTATTATTAGAGACGGCTAATTCATAAACGCCAATGCGCAAGATGTTGCGATCAATTAAAGTGATCTGCTCAAGCGGCCATTGTGGAGCATATTTTTTAATATGGTCGTCTATTTTTTCCAGATTATCAATTACGCCGAATGTTAATTCTTCGCCGAATTTATTGTCCTCGTCAATCATGCCGAATTCTTTAGAGTTCCTTTTAATGATTTCTTTAAGTTCGTCTCTGCTTGATTCTTTTTTTGAATGAGAAAAATCCCATTCATAGAGGGTTTGCAGCGCAATAGTTCGACTCAAATGACGCGAGGACATATAATTTTAATTTAAGGGTCCGATTATTTCTCTTTTTTTGTTTTTTCTTTTTTTGTTTTTTCGAGATTGATAACGGTTTTCCCTTTATAGCTTCCGCAGTAAATACAGACTTGGTGCGGCGGAGTTTGTTTTTTGCACTGCGGGCAAGCGGTAAGATTTATTTTTTTGAGCCTATATTGATATTGCCTTCTTTTTTGGCGACTTTTAGATCTTTTTTGAGTTGGTAGGGCCATAAAATTAATTTGCGTTTAAATTTATTAAATAACTGTTAATAAATATATCATTTTTATAATTTTTGGCAAGCCCCGCAGTGAACCCCAGTAGTAGAAACTTGCGGTTTCACTACGGGGCAGGCCCTGTCCACACTTTATCCCCATTTTATCCAGAGAAATTTTAGATTTTTTCATTTCAATTATAAATGGTTGATGTATAATTGGCGAGCGGAGGAACAGATAAAAAGAATTTTTATCTGATTCCGTAGCAAACCAATTTCAGAAGCGTAGCGACTATAATCTTTTTGTCAATCAAGTTAATAAAAATAAAATAAATTTATGGAGATGAGTCAGGAACAATTGTGGCAAGCAGTTTTAGCAGAAATGGAATTAATCATTCCCCGCGCTAATTTTTTGACCTGGCTTCAGAACACCCATTTATTAATAGCTAACGGCGAAAACGGCGGAGCGGTGGTTGGCGTGCCGAATAATTTTACTAAAGAGTGGTTAGAAAAAAAATACCATAAATCCATTCTTAATATTTTACAAAATTTGACAGACAATAAGGTTAAAAAAGTTATTTATCAAGTAGAAGGGACGCCGATCACTATTTCCAAAATTATTTCCAAAGTTGATTTGGTGCGTTTGGGAAATATGTTGCCAACCGAAGAACCGAATATTTCTGAGCTCAATCCGCGTTATACTTTTGAAACTTTTATTGTGGGCAAAGGGAATGAATTGGCTTGCGCCGCCGCCCAGGCCGCCGCCGAGAACCCTGGTAAAAAATATAATCCGCTTTTTATTTACGGCGGAGTAGGCTTGGGCAAGACGCATCTTCTGCAGGCTATCGGCAGCGCGGTTTTGAAAAAGGACGCCCGCCTAAAAGTTCTTTATACGAACGCCGAAAAATTTACCAATGAGTTCGTCCGGGCCATTCGCGAGGGCAGTATGGAAAAGTTTAAAAGAGTCTATCGCAACTTAGATGTATTTTTAATTGACGATATACAATTTATGGCTGGCAAAGAAAGCACGCTAGAAGAATTTTTTCATACTTTTAATGCTTTGCATCAAAAAGACAGGCAAATTGTGATTACCTCTGATCGCTTGCCTAAAACTATTCCAGCCCTAGAAGAGAGATTGATTTCTCGTTTTGAGTGGGGTTTAATTGCCGATATTAGCTCGCCTGACATGGAAACCAGAATGGCCATTTTGAACAGCAAATGTAAAGAAAGGAATTATGAGTTAAACCAAGAAATTATCCAATATCTGGCTAGCCACATTCAAAAGAATGTGCGAGAGATAGAGGGCGCTTTAAGCAGAGTTATCGCTTATCATGAAATAAATAAGGTGGCGCCGACCATAGATTCGGTGAAGCAAATAATGTCTAGTTTGGCGGCTCAACCCAAAAAGTCTTTAGTCAATTCTAAACAACTTATCAACGCTGTGGCTGAATTTTACGGTATTAAGCTGATAGATTTAATCGGAGATTCTCGAAAAAGAGAATTGGTTGGTCCGCGCCAAGTAGCCATGTTTTTACTGCGCGAAGAATTAAACGCCTCTTTTCCTTTCATCGGACAAGAATTAGGCAATCGCGACCATACGACGGCTATGCATTCTTATGAAAAAATTAAAAAAGAATTAGAGGGCGATGGCCGTGTTAAGCAAGAGATTGATTATATTAAACAAAGACTCTATAATTAAATCCGCTCAGTTTATCCCGTAGCGACGCGTGGCGTCTGCTATTCGGGGCTGGCGGATTTAATTACCAATTTTCAATTTTCAATTTTCAGCCAATTTTCAATTTTCGAGTTCCATGTTTTACGTTCCACGTTTCAAATAATTCGTAATTCATAATTCTAAATTCTAATTCCATGTACATTATCAAGGCCGATGGAAGACGAGAGAGGTTTAGCCCAAAGAAAATTTTGCGTACCTGTTTGCGCGCCGGCGCAGATCGGGCTTTAGCCAACGAGGTGGCGAATCGTATTAGCCAAGAAGCGCGCGAAGGGATGACCACACGCGAAATTTTGCAACGGACGCTTTCTTATTTAAATCGCGTTAATCCGGTAGCGGCCGCCAAATATTCTTTGAAAGATTCTATGTTCAAATTAGGGCCAGCCGGTTTTCAGTTTGAAAAATTTCTGGCCAGAATTTTCCAGGAGTATGGCTATCGAACAAAGCATTCCCAAATTATTGCCGGCGCTTGCGTTAAGCATGAAATAGATATCGTGGCAATTTTGAAAAAAAATGT
>JBBTUI010000006.1:0-2536 GCA_038063835.1 Patescibacteria group bacterium
CTGGCCACGCCCTTCAAAGATCTTGCCTGTGGAACATTATCTAACAATCAAAGCTCAACAACAGATGGCGCAGCTTCTATAATTTTTACTCCGGGACAATTAGCCGGCTCAATAACAGTAAGGGGTTGTGTGACAAATGATGTTTGCGCCGAACAAACTATTAATGTTGCTCTTAAGCAGCGCGGAAAAATAGTTTTGAAGTCTAATTATTCTATTTTGCCGGCTGACGGAAAATCCAGAATAAAAATTTACATTAAGGCCTATGATCGTTATTTGAATCCTTGGCCGAATGCTGTTATTTCTCTAAAATTGACTGGTTTTGATATAAATCAAAAAGAAATCAAATCCACAGGAGATCTGTCGTCAATGGAGATAAAAACAGACAACAACGGTGAAGCGTTGGTCTATTATTCGCCGGGCGAACAAACCGGAAAAATAAAAATTAAAGCCAGCATAGAAAGTAGCGAACCGTTGAGCGGGCTCAAGGTTTTGGACAAACTGGCTTATTTTTTAAAACATTGCATATCTTCTTTTTTAAAATCAACCACAAGCTATTTTCTTAATTTTGTAATGGCGGCCCAGAAAATTCCGACCCCACCTCCTATAATTCCACCCGAGCCAGGAGAAGATGTTGTTCCGCCGCCAACCGATGAAGAGGTGAGCAAAGAGCTTAATATTGACTTAGTTGATCCGGAATCAATGATTACAGTTATTGAAGATGGATCTCAGTCTCCGGTTCAACCTCAGGTTCCGCCGCCAACCCCGCCATCAATCCAACCTACAACTCCAATTACTCCTACGCCAACCCCAGAAACTCCCGGGTCTCAGACGGGTGTTTCTGGCGAGAGTTATTCATCAGCACCGCCGCCATTACCGGAACATCTTCGCGTCGCGGTTGCGGCTCCCGTGGTAGAAGTTGCGCCAACTATCATTGAAACTCATTATCCCGAGACAGAAGCGGCAGAGACGGCCGAAGATCTGTCGGATTTTACGGAAATAGTTGAGAAAACAACCGATTTGATACAAAATACTATAAACACGACAACCGCGACCGTTAAAAAAGTTCGCGAAGATCCGACAGTTCAAACTGTTAATCAAGTCGTAGCGCCGACAGTTTCTGTAGTCGCCGTTGCCACAATGGCTGCTTCCGGCGCGGCTTCAAGCGCCACAGCTGTTCCTTTATTTAATATGGTTGTTCTTTTATTCACCCAGCCTTCATATCTTTTGACTCGGAGAAGAAAATCGTGGGGTACGGTTTATGATTCCTTATCTAAAGAACCGGTCTCTTTGGCCATAGTTCGTCTTTATGAAATAGTTTCGCCAGTTGACGGACAAAATAAAAATAGAAAACTTGTTCAAACCAGAGTAACAAGCGCGGATGGGCGTTATTTCTTTTTAGTCAAACCGTATACCAATTATCAGATTGAGGTTGTCTGTAATGGTTATAAATTCCCCAGCCGTATTCTGAAAGAAGGGGTTCAAGAAACCGTTTATACAGATGTTTATTACGGCGAAATTTTTAATTCTAACGATAATACCATTATTAATTCGAATTTGCCGCTCGATTCGCAGGGAGGTAAAGTTTCTTTAGCCGGTTTTAATAAGAAAATTAAAACTATTTTTGCGAATCTTGAACAGTTTTTAAAGGCGCCAATTGACGAAAAAGAAAAAGAATATCGAAGAATCAAAAAAGAATCCTTGCTTAAGAAGGCGCTTAAGGCCATTGCCTATCTTGCGCCTATCTTGGGATTTATTAATTTATTGATTTCGCCCAGTAAATGGACATTATCGTTGTTTATTCTGCAATTATTAATGTTTTTGGTTTTTCGTTATTTTATTGAGAAGATTCTGCCGCGCAAACAACATTTGGGGCGCGTTTTTGATATCGACACTAACAAAAATATCGGCCAATCTTTGGTTTATCTTTTTGAACCGCAATTTGGAAAATTAATTCAAATGCAAATTGCCGACAATGATGGACTCTATGGATTTTTAATCGGTAATCAGAAATATTATTTAGTCGCCGAAAAACCCGGTTATATTTTCCCGCAGGATAAAATTGAGATTGTCGGTCAAACTGAAGGTATAGCTAAAAAAGATCTGGGGTTACAGAAAGAAAACAAATAGAATTTTTGTTCCTCTGTTTTCATCCGCCAACTGGCGGATGAAATTGACGGAGCACGGTTATCTTTTAAAAAATAGTTTTTTAGTTTAAAAATAAAAGAGGCTCTTTTTTCAAGAGCCTCTAAGATTATTCGAGGTGGTCGGCGAGCTTTAGTCTTCTTGCTCTAAAGCGCGATCGGTGGTATTAATTGGGATTTGATCGCCGCCGTTTTTTTCAGGAGCGGAAACGCCGGTATTTTTTTTCGGTGTAGTCGGTTTGGTCGGTTTATCAGGTGGATGCGGCGACCAGTCGGCCTTTATGATTTCAATCGCTCTTTGGAAATCGGCATTCTTGAAGATTAAACGCCAGGCCGCTTCATTGGCTTTTCGGTTGACACAAACAAAGAATTCTTTGCCTCCGCCGGGCCACATC
>JBBTUI010000007.1:0-1190 GCA_038063835.1 Patescibacteria group bacterium
AAAAGCTGCTTTTTCTCGGCAGTCAGAATGTAGAGATTTGAATATTAACGGCGATGATAACTAATTATTTTTTTTAACTTATATTCCTAATTCTAATTTCTATCCGCCAGCTGGCAGACTAAATTCTAACCCTATGTATCCTTCGGGTAAAAAGAATATTATTGTGACCGGCGGAGCCGGATTCTTAGGCTCGCATTTATGCGATACCCTCGTTAAAGATAATCATGTTATTTGTTTGGACAATTTTATCGGCGGCAATATCTATAATATTGATCAAATGTTGCAAAATCCCAACTTTCGTTTTATTAAGCATGATATTAATCAGTCCATTGATCTTGAAAGCATTTCAGAGCTCAAAGAGTTCAAAATTAAGTTTCAGGGTATTCAGGAGATTTATCATTTGGCTTGCCCGACTTCGGCGAAAAAATTTATGGAATTGCGATTAGAAACGCTTTGGGCTAACAGTATCGGGACGATAAATATATTAGAAATTGCTAAAAAATATAAAGCCAAATTTCTTTTTACTTCATCGGCGGTGATATATGGTCCTCGCCGCTTAGACGACATTTATTCCAAGGAAGCAGATTTTGGCAGCGTCAATTGTACTAGCCCGCGCGCCTGTTACGACGAAGGAAAGCGTTTTGCGGAAACGGCCATCAGTACCTATAAAGAAATGTATGATTTGGATACTAAAATTATGAGGATTTTTAGGACTTACGGCCCGCGCATGCCCTTATTTGACGGTCAGATGGTGGCTGATTTTGTCTTGCAGGCACTCAATAATAAGCCGCTTATTATCTATGGCAACGACAGTTTTTCTTCTTCTTTTTGCTATGTGGGCGATGTGATTCAGGCAATGATGTTGATGATGGATTCGCTGGAATCAGGACCATTTAATATCGGTTCGCCCGATGTTTATAAAATGTCAGACTTAGCTAAAAATATTATTAAATTAACCGGCTCAAGTTCAGAAGTTGTTTTTAAAGATCCTATACTTTTTATGACGCCTCTGAGCTTGCCCGACATAACTTTGGCGAGAAATAAGATTGGCTGGTTTCCGCTTGTTTCTTTGGATGATGGTTTAAAAAAGACAGTTGAGCATATCAAAGTTCGTAGAATGATGCTCGATCCATTTTTGAGTCATTATGAGAAGGAGTAGAAATAGAATTACGAATTAAGAATTATGAATT
>JBBTUI010000008.1:0-5750 GCA_038063835.1 Patescibacteria group bacterium
TAATTCGCGCCCAAATTCATAAAAAGTTCTAAAACTTTTTCGTGAACCCACTCCGGTCTGGCCGCCGACTGATCAATTTTATTAATCACGACGATTGGCTTAAGACCAAGTTCCAATGACTTTCTCAAGACAAATTTGGTTTGAGGCATCGGACCGTCCTGGGCGTCAACCACCAGAAGCACCGAATCAATGGAACGCAAAACCCTTTCAACCTCAGATCCGAAATCGGCGTGGCCAGGGGTGTCCACAATGTTTATTTTTGTTCCTCGATAAAAAACTGAAGTATTTTTTGAATAAATCGTAATACCTCGTTCCATTTCAAGAACGTTGGAATCCATACTCACGCTATCATCTTTTACCATACCTGTTTGACGCATTAAGGCGTCAGTCAAACAAGTCTTGCCGTGATCAACGTGGGCAATAATAGCAATATTTCTTATTTGGTTCATAGATTTAATTATCAATAAAGGGTATTAAGCCCTGTGTTTGTCCCGAAACCGTCCGCGACGAAGGAGCGGTTACGGTTTCGTGGATCCCGTTATCTCCGAACTGATTACTCCGCGCTATCACAGAGTCAACAGTCGCGGACAGACGGGATCTTCGAAAATCTAACCTCGCTTCGTTCGGAGATTTTCGGGATTTCGCTCGTCCCGTCTTAACTCGCGTTGGCCCGCTTCGCCGGAGCTACAGCGAGGCGAGCGAGGCAGGTCGGAAAAGCAAATTCATTTGCTTTTCCATCGCTTGCTCACAAATAAAAGCCCGGCAGTAGTTTCACTGCCGGGGAAAATGTGATGAGCGAAAATCACGATGGCGTTTTTTTATTAAGCTCGCTGCGCGCTAAAATACAGAGCTCTCTTGCCCGAGCCGGCTGATATCCTTGAGCGACGAGGTTTTTGGTCACGACAGAAATTTTGAAAAAATCGAGATGCGCCCCGACCTCTTGCACCATCAGCTTGATGAGCTCGAATTCCTCCTCGTCAACCTCGATGGGAGTTCGCCCGTCCATCAGAAGAGTAATTTGCTTCGCCATTGTATCCTCCTTTGTTTATGTTCGATTTTGTATCTTTACTATAGCAAATTTTTCCAATTTTGTCAAATTAAAATAATCAAAAAAGCCGGCCGACGGCTGACTCTTTTGTAAACTCCCCGAATAAATTATTGTTCGTATTTCACCTCAACCGCAATAATACCCCGCTCATCGTGTATTTTTATCCGTTTCGCAAAAGTATCAATAACGGCTTTAGGAATAGGACCTGGATATATCACCACCCTATTATCAATTATGTGAACTTCCCCGCCGAGCTCTTTTATTCGATCAAGTTCATTTTGTATTGATGAATGATTTAATAAATATTCCCTGCATTCCCATGGCCGCATCTTGTTTTGTACAGGCTTTAATTCGCCTACATCAAGTTTTCCTTTTCCCATTTCTATGTCTGCCAGTTCTTCCGCTTCTTTTTGAGATATTCCTTTTTCCATCCATTTTAAAACCAAGAATCTTTTTTCTTTTTCTGGAGGAAGCTTGGATTCACCTCCGGCTTGGTGAGCATCTATTTCTAAATCTGCCTTCTCGTTTAATAATCGTTCGCTTAGTTTTGATTTTCTGGGGGTTAAATTATCTTTAGGCGGCATTGGTTGTTCGTTTTTATCAAACATAATTGTAAATTTGATTAATTTAATATTTTACAAAACTTCTTATTTCTGTTTTATGCCCAATATTTCGTCCATTTCTTGCTCTGACTTGGGCAAATGAATATTGAATTTTTTTAATTCTAAAAAAATATCAATTTGTTCGCTTTTAGCGAAATCATCGGAAATCTTTTTAATGTCGTTAAGACTTAATTGAGAAGATATCATCCTTAAAACTCTGTTTATTTTGTTGGTATTATTGGTTCTGGTTTTCAAATATTCTCCCAAAAAATATTCTAAAATGCCTCTAACTAAAAGTTCGTCATTATCTTTCTTATTTTTTAACGGACTATCAAAAACCTTACGGCGACACGCTTCGGTTAAAGAAGGACAAACCGCGGGCGACTCGTTAAATTCGCGCGAGACAGAAAGGCCTTTTTGTTTTAAATCACGGTATAAAGACGTATGCGCCGAGCCCAAGCTAACCAAAACTCTTACTTCTTCTTTTTGACCATATTCGGGATGCTCTTCTATAAATTCTTTTATTTTTACTTTTAAATTATTTTTGATTATTTCCTCTCTTTGTAATTGAACGCGGGAAAATAAATCCGCGTACTCTTCAGCTTTTATCAGGGCTCGATCAAATTCGCCATTCGAAAATAATTCCAGAGCTTGGTCGAAAAAACGATCGGCCTGATCGTCCTGTCTAAGGAGTTCTGCGTCGTCGTCCTTTGAGATATCTACTAAAATAATCGGTTTATACGAATTATAGAAAATCTTGCCCATCTGGAAACGAAAAGAATCTTTATTAAATACATCTTTTGGATTAATTCGGCCATCGGCAATACCACGCGTCAACTCTGATGTCGCGGGCGTATGCGCATAAGCTTCTGGAACATAAATATCGGCCTCCTGAAAAGCTTGTTCTAAATTTTTCGCGTCTTCGGCTGTACGATGCGGGGAATAAAAAAAATGATAAGAAATTTTTGGTTCTTTTTCTTTTTGTTCAACACTCCCTGGCTGTAATTTTTCTCCAGATAATTTATCCATACATTTTAATTTAGCAAAAAATACGAAAAAAATCAAGCCCGCCTAAGTTTTGTAAACTGTCTATCTAATCTGAAACATCAAATATTTTTCAAAAGAGTGTTTAATATTTTATCGGGCGATTTTTAAAATTTTGGCGGGCAAGCCCACAAAATCAAAAAAGCCAGCCGACGGCTGACTCTTTTGTAAACTCCGCGGGTAGGACTCGAACCTACGACCAACTGCTTAACAGGCAGCCGCTCTACCGCTGAGCTACCGCGGAACAAAAAATTGATGATTTATGATTGATGATTTGTAAAATTTATAATTTACTTTTTGAGGCTAAATTTTTTGAGGAAACCATATTCTAATTTAAGATTTTTGATTTTTGATTGACGATTTACGTGATGAAACCATGATAGCAACAATCTCGTTAGTCTCTTGCAATAATGGTTCTATTGTCTCTCTTTTTATCATGCCTATTTCTATAATAATTTCAAGCCAAAACGCGGATTCATCGGCTTCTTCAATTACAACACCAAGTTTTGATATAAATTCTGCTCTTGACCTAGCACGACAGACTGCTCGATAATTTGCCCCAACAGATGTTCCACTTCTTATTAACTGATTGCCAATCGCGCGTCCTTCAACTGTATTTGGTAGCGCTTTTATTAATTTTATTATCCGTAATGCGTATTCTTTTGTTCGTTTTTTTAAATCTTCCTTATTCATAAATCTTAAATCTTAAATCATAATTTAATAATAATCTTTAACCTTTTCAATGCCCTTCATTTGTTTTACTCGATCCAACGCTTTGGCTTCAATTTGCCTAATGCGCTCGCGCGTTACGCCGTATTCTCGTCCAACTTCTTCTAAAGTATGCGCCACGCCATCAGGCAAGCCAAAACGCATCTCTACAATTCTTTTTTCACGGTCCGGCAACTCAGCCACGATCTTCTGCATATAATCTCTTAACAGTTTAACGGCGGCGAAACGATCCGGACTGATCGTTTTAATATCTTCAATAAAATCACCCAACTCTACATCTTTGTCGTCTTCACCGCCTACGCTGGTTTCAAGCGAAATAATATCTTGGGAAATATCAATAATATGCCGCACATCTTCAATGGGATCGCCCGATTCAGCAGAGATTTCTTCGGGCGTAGGATCACGACCCAACTGTTGGACCAACCATTGATTTGTTTTTTTGAAATGATTAATAATTTCCACCATATGCACCGGGATACGAATTGTTCTAGATTGATCGGCCAGAGATCGTGTAATAGCCTGCTTAATCCACCAAGTGGCATAAGTGGAAAACTTATAGCCGCGGCGCCAATTAAATTTTTCTACGGCGCGAAAAAGACCCATATTCCCTTCTTGGATTAAATCCAAAAAAGAAAGGCCGTAGCCAGTATATCTTTTAGCGATACTCACAACCAATCTAAGATTGGCTTCAATTAAGCGCTGAATCGCGAATTTATCATTTCTTTCTTTTCGTTTTGACAGCTCTACTTCTTCGTCGGGCGATAAAAGCGGCGCTTTTCCAATTTCTTTAAGATACATTTGAATGGAATCCGCCGACAACTGACTCAAGTCAAAAAATACTTCCTCAAAAGCTGATTTTTCTTTTTCTTTAATTTGGTCGGTTTTACCGAACGCGCCCAGCAGATTGTCGCTGGATTCTTTGATTTCAACGCCCAATTTCCCAAATTTAGTCAACAATTCTTCATAGTTGTCAAGGAAAAGTTCGATGCGCGGAATAGCAAAAAGAAGTTCGTTTTCTGTGACAAAACCCCTCTGTCTTCCTTTTTCAACCAACTCTTTAATTTTTTCTTCCGGCCATTTGGCGCGCGGCAGGCGAACCCCCTTTTTTCTGCCGACGCTCTTAGGGGTTTGTTTAAAAATTCTCGGAGTTGGCTTTTTGGCGCGTTTATTTTTTTTGACTGCGGCTCTTTTTTTCTTCAGCATTATTTTAAATATTTTTTAGAAAGATTGTTTATTTCTTCCATCAAGAAACCAATGGCCTCTGAATTATTTTGGGAAGATTCTTGTTCTTTTAATTTTAATTTTAATCTTAATTCTTCGATCTTCTTGTTTACCCAAATCTTTTTGAGCTTGTCCAATAATTTTATAAATTCTTGCTCGACCTCCGGATATTTTAGCTTAGCATATTCTTGTTCGGCCAACAAATCTAAAGATTCTATTAAGTGCCGCAAACCTTCTGTTTCCGCTATTTTCACCATTTCCGAAAAATCCCTCTTTTTATCTTGACAATATTGCTTAATGATGATTTCGGCAATTTTCTTGGTATCTCGATCTATAAAAAAATTAATAAAATCGCTTTCTATGCCGCGATTCATTAAATCGGGAAATTTAATAAGTAAAGACAATGTTCTTTCGGCGATAATTTGCTCTGGTTTTATCAAAGATGGTTCTGTCTCTTCTTGAAGTTTCTGGCGGCTTTCAATCGCGACAACTTTAACTTTTCTTAATTCTTCGCGCAAGTCTGATTCGGAAATATTAATGGTATTAGAAAATTTCTTCAGCCAAAAACTTTTTTCCACAGCATCGCCCAGTTTTGCTAACGCCAACAAAAATATTTTTTTGGCTTCTTTAATGTCGGCCAGCGAAGAAAAATCTTTCCCGCTAGTAGCTTTCAGAAAATAATATTCCATAATCGGTTGAGCTGATTTAACCGCTTTTTCCCAAAGCTCTTTTCCTTGCGGCGATGATTTTAAGCACTCGTCGGGATCTTTACCGAAAGGAATGGAAATAATTTTGACTTCCATCTCTTCTTGAAGAGCCAATTCAATACCGCGGTTAACCGCGTTCTGTCCGGCTAAATCAAAATCAAAAGCTAAAAGCAAGTTATCGGTATAACGTTTTAAAAGTATAATTTGAGTATGAGTAAAAGCCGTGCCGGAAGAAGCAACCGTATTTTTAAAGCCGGATTGGTGGCAGGCAATCGTATCCATATTCCCCTCTACCACGATGGCGATGTTTTCTTTTTTAATATCAACTTTAGCTTTGTCCAAACCATAAATAACGCGCCCCTTGCTGTAAATAAGGGTTTCCGGCGTGTTAATGTATTT
>JBBTUI010000009.1:0-2515 GCA_038063835.1 Patescibacteria group bacterium
GGAGTTCAAACAAAAGTCTTCTTTTGATTTGACTCCGAGCGCCCCAATTTCACGAGTCCGCCAGCTGGCGGACGAGTATAATAAAAATACTAATTTATCGCTTTTATTTTTTTGGTTTATTTTCATTCGTAATTCAAAATTCTAAATTCTAAATTCTAAATTCTAACCAGCATGCCTATTGATACTAATTTGGTAAACGAGGCTTTAAACAAGGGAACCGAGGGCATTAACACGGTTTCCCAACAGGTCAATAAAATTAACTGGTCGTCGCCGACCTGGGATTTGTTTATTTTCGTTTTTTTTGTCGCTTTGGTTTTTCTTTTTATTTTTTCTCTTAACCGCGACAAAATATTTATCACTATCTTAGGCGTTTATATTATCATCGGTTTATTGAATTTGGCGCCGATTCTAAGAGACTGGTATTTTAAGCCGGATAATATATTTTTTATTTGGAAGATTGTTTTATTTTTAGCTTTGGCCGCTTCGTTCAGCGCGCTTTTGGGTCGCGTAGTCAGTTTGCAATTAAGGGGCGGAGTGGTGTTTTTGATTATTTTGAGCATCTTTCAAGCCGGTTTGCTCATCAGTCTAATGCTGTCTTTCGTGCCTTCAGATATTGTAAAATATTTAAGTAAATTTACCCAAAGCGTATTTTTGTCGGATATCGGAAAATTAGGCTGGTATATTTTGCCCATCTTAGGAGTTTTGTTTATTCGAAAAAAGATTTAATTTTCACCCTGTTAAATAATCCCGATTGCGTCGGGATTGCCGCAAAGCGGCATTTAACAGGGCAAGTAATTAGTAATTAGTAATTCGTAATTTGTTTTTCCATGTCGCCTTTTAATATCAGTATTAATTTATCCGCTGTTTCTGATTTTTTTTCCACCTTGCTTAGTTTAAATCCTTTGCAGGTTGTTTTGTTATTTTTGGTTTACGGCGGCTGGATAATTATTTTAATTATTTCATGGAAGCCCTTAGAAGCTTTCTGGCTCGGATATGTCCAAGGTAAATTTTACGAGAAGCAAAGATTTGTTTTATTATCTATTTCCGTGCCAAAGAACAACGAACAAGGGCCGGAAGCGGTAGAAAGATTATTTTCCAATATGTCGGGAATCGGCTCTAAGCCTAATTGGTATGACAAATATATTGAAGGAAAATTCCAGTTATCAATGTCTTTTGAGTTGATCAGCGTGGGAGGCCGAATTCAATATTTAATTTGTACGCCGGTTCAATGGCAGAGCATGATTGAATCGGCGATTTACGCTTCTTACCCGGACGCGGAAATAAAAGAAATTGATGATTACGCGAAAAATGGACCCGAAGAATTTCCGTCTACCGAATGGCGAATGAAGGGCGCGGATCTAATTTTATACGCTCCGGATTCTTATCCAATTAGAACTTATCCGGCCTTTGAGCACCCTTTAACCGGCGAAATTAAAGATCCGTTAGCGCATTTATTGGAATTTTTAGCCACACTAAATACGGGTGAGCAATTTTGGCTTCAAATTATTGTTAAGCCGACGGATTCTTCTTGGAGAAAAGAAGGCCAGGCATTGGTAGTCAAATTAATGGAAAAAAAGAAGGCGGCAGGTCCAACCGAAGAAGGCGCTCCTACATCATATACGCCAATGTCGCCCGGCGAACGCTCCATTGTTGATTCTGTAGAAAAAAAGATCGCTAAAACTGGCTTTGACGTCAAAATCAGATTTATTTATTTGGCTAAAGCAGAGGTTTTTAATCCGGGTAAAGGCGTGGCGGGTTTTTTGGGCGCTTTGAATCAGTTCAATACTTTAGATATGAACGGTTTTAAAACGCACAGTAGCTTTAAGGTAGGAACGTATTATATTTTGAAAAAATATCGGACCAATAGAATTTGCAATAGAATTTTGAGCGCCTATCGAGAGCGAAGCAGTTGGCAGGGCGGTCCAACCTGTGGTTTAAATATTGAAGAATTGGCGAGTATTTATCATTTTCCGGTTATTGCCGTCGGAGCTCCTTTAATTAAAAAAACGAGTAGCAAAAAAGCTGAACCTCCATTTAATTTGCCGAGAGCCAGTTAAAATCTCGAAGCTTGAAACGCGAAACATGTAGCGTGGAGCGCAAAGCATTAATCTTAAGGCTCCAAGCTTCACGTTCCAAGTTTTAAGATTTTTAACTTCTATTTTCCACTTTCTAAATTCTAATTTCTATCAGATTCATGGTTTTAAATAAGCGTTTTAAAAACGGGATTAAATTATTGGCGATACCAACCAAGGGCACCGAAGCGGTGAGTGTCTTGGTTTTGGTTCGCGTTGGTTCGCGTTATGAGAAAAAATCTTTGAATGGCGCCTCGCATTTTATTGAACACATGTTTTTTAAGGGCACCGAAAAGAGACCGGATAATTTATCAATCGCCCGAGTTTTAGACGGCGTGGGCGCCGAGTATAACGCTTTTACCGCCAAAGATCACACGGGTTATTGGATTAAGGTGGATAAAAACAAATTAGAAATCGCCCTTGATGTTTTATCGGATATAATT
>JBBTUI010000010.1:0-6246 GCA_038063835.1 Patescibacteria group bacterium
CAAACCAAAAGAAGACTTTTATTTGACCATTTCGCTCATAAATTATAACAAAAATATTCATTTTTGTCAAGGGCTGTCGATGGTGAAAGATAGGTAGTTCTTGAATTAAATATTTGAATTTTTCTTAAATATCAGTAAACTTATTTCTACAATGGAAGAAAGCGAAAATTTATCAAATTTAAATCCGGAACAAGTGAAGGCGGTCGCGCATGGCGACGGCCCATTTTTGATAGTGGCCGGCGCGGGCACGGGCAAAACTACCGTGATTACCCGGCGTTTCGCTTATTTAACTTTGAATAATAAAGTTAAAACCGATGAAATTTTAGCTATTACTTTTACGGAGAAAGCGGCCGAAGAAATGGAGTCGCGATTGCAGAAAATTCTGCCTTATGGTTATTTTGATTTCTGGGTTTCCACTTTTCATTCGTTTTGCGAAAGGATTCTGCGCGACCACGCGATTGATTTGGGCTTGCCTTTGAATTTTAAAATTTTAGATGAAGCCAGGCAGAATCTTTTAATCTTGGATAATTTTCACCGTTTTAATCTGGATTATTATCGGCCGATGGGCAATTCAACAAAATTTGTGGCGGGTTTGACTAAGCATTTCTCGCGCGCTAAAGACGAAATGATTGAACCGCAAGATTATTTAAATTACGCCCAAAATATTCTGCTTGATAAGGACAATTTACAGAGTAGCGATTCGTTTATTCAAGAGAGATCGCGCCTATCTGAAGTAGCTAACGCTTATCATACTTATCAGCAATTGCTTTTGGAAAATAGTTTTTTAGATTTTGGCGATTTAATTAATTACACCATCAAATTATTCAAAGACCGCCCGAATATTTTGGAAATTTATCGCCGCAAATTTAAATATATCCTTGTTGACGAATTTCAGGACACGAATATGGCCCAATACGAGCTGATTAAATTATTGGCCGCGCCCAAAAATAATTTAACGGTTGTGGCTGACGACGACCAAAGCATCTATAAATTCCGCGGCGCTTCTTATAATAATGTTTTGCAGTTTGCCAAAGATTTTCCTAACGCCCAGGAGGTTGTTTTAATCAAGAATTATCGTTCTTATCAGAATATTCTTGATATAGCTTACCGCTTTATCAAACTTAATAATCCTTATCGCTTGGAAGCGCAACTGGCCGGCACGGATAAATCCATTAATAAAGCCCTGTTAGCTGAAAGAAGCGGTTGTGGCGAGATCAATATTATTAAGGCCTCAACCGTTGAAGACGAGGCGGAAAAAGTAGCCGAAGAAATTTTAAAACTTAAAACAGAAGACGGCGATTTGAATTGGAACGATTTTGCTATTTTGACGCGCGCCAACAGCCATGCGGAAATTTTTAACCAAATTTTGCGCTGGAAAAATATCCCGGGGCAATTTATGGCGCGTCGCGGCCTTTTTGTCAAACCTCTGGTTTTAGATATTATTAATTATTTGAAATTGCTGGATAATTACCACGAAAATTCGGCTTTTTATCGGGTTTTAATCTCGCCAATTTTCGCCAAAACAATTAGCAACGAAGACATCGTACTTTTGACTAATTGGGCCAAGAAAAAATCAGTTTCTCTTTTTGAAGCGTTAAAACAAGCCTTGCTGATAAACAACATTTCTTCGTCCGCCTTAAAAGAATTTAAAAACTTGCTTTCTTTAATTGAAAGACATTCGCAAATAGCGCGCTCGCAAAGCGCGGGCAAAGTTATATTTGCTTTTTTAGAGGACAGCGGGTATTTAAAATTATTAATTAAGCAGGCGGAGAATAATGTCGTTGAAGATATTGAAAATATTAATTGGCTGCAGCAATTTTTTAAAAAAATAGAATCTTTTGAATTGGCCAATACGGACAAATCGGTTAAAAATTTTATCAGGTTTATTGATTTAATGGCCGAGATAGGGGACGAGGGTTCAATTTTAGAACAAGACAACGGCCCGGATTCCGTAAAAATTATGACTGCGCACGCGGCCAAGGGTTTGGAATTTAAAAATGTGTTCATCGTCAATCTGGCGCATTTGCGTTTTCCCACCATTGAGCGGCACAGCCAAATTGAAATACCGGACGCGTTGATAAAAGAAATTATTCCCGAGGGCGATGTTCATATTCAAGAAGAACGCCGACTTTTTTACGTGGCAATGACCAGAGCCAAAGATCGTTTGTATTTTACTTTTGCGGAAGATTACGGCGGCGCGCGAAAAAAGAAACCGTCCCAATTTTTATATGAATTGAATTTAGTGGATAATTTAGAAGAGATAAAAACTACGCCCAGAGATCTTTTGGAAAATTTAAAAATCTTTAACCGCCGGCCCAAAGACGAGTTAAGTTATAAGTTTACTCTGCCGAAACATTTCAGTTATACGCAACTCACGGGCTTTAATAATTGTCCTCTTCAATATAAATTATCTTTTATTTTGGGTATTCCAAGGCCGGGGCAAGGCAGTTTATCTTTCGGCCAAACCATTCATCAGACTCTTTATTATTTCATTAATGAATATCTGAAAAATAAAGATATTAAACAAAATAGTCTTTTTGTCCAAAATCAAGATTCTTCTAAAACCCTGCCTCCTCTGGAAAAATTAATTGAATTCTACGAGAATTTGTGGGTTGACGATTGGTACGAAAATAAAGAAATTAAAGAAAGATATCGTCGCAAAGGAGAAGAGATTTTAAAGAAATTTTACGAAGATTTTAAAAATAATTTGCCGGAAGTTATGGGTTTGGAGGTTGGTTTTCAATTTAAGATCGGAGAAGATTTAATAAAGGGGAAAATTGATCGAGTGGACTTGGCGGGCGATCAGGAAATTGAACTTATTGACTATAAAACCGGCGCGCCCAAAGATGATAAATTATCCAGTGAAGATAAAACACAGCTTTTAATCTATCAATTGGCCGCCGGTCAGCTTTTTAAAGAAAAAGTCAAACGCTTAACTTTTTATTATTTGGGTAATGACCAAAAAATTTCATTTTTAGGCAATGAAAAAGAATTAGAAGATGTGCGACAGAAAGTCGCTGACTGGATTAGTAAAATTAAGGCCGGCGAGTTTCCGCCGCAACCGGGCTGGAATTGCCAATTCTGCGATTACAAAACTATTTGCGAATACCGGCAGCTGTAAACCCCGTTAGAGATTTAAAATTAAGCATACTCAAGAGATTGACAAGAGCCGTAAGGCGGTTTCGCCTTCGTACTTTCTAAAAAACATAAATTTGGCTGAATCTCTAACGGGGTAAACTCCGCGTTAAATTAAAAATAAGCGATGTCACGGGGCGTGGCATCGCTTGAAATTCCGTCGCTCGCCCCAGATAAAAGCTTCGCTTTTGTCCGTGGGCTCGCTAGGAATTATAAAAACCCCAGAGATTGTTTCTGGGGTTTGCGTGGTTTTAGGAGAGAAAGTCAATTTTTTTAACATCATCAAAATAGATTAGGTCCGAAGAACTGAAGACCCGTAAACGTAAATAGGTTGGACTGAAGAAGGTAATAACGCCTTCTACGCTACGCAGGTAATTAACTTCCGTTCTGTCGTAACAGATTTTTACCTTTTTGCCCTGGGCCTCGTTTTTCCGTAAAAAACGGAAGAGCGATTCGGTGTTGCTCCACGAGTTTTTCTTGGCCATTTTTTCTCCTTTATTTCTAATGTTTTAAATGAACGATTAAATTAAGCATAGCATAATCTCTGAACTTGTCAAGCCATTTTTAATATGTTATCATAAAATCAAAATTCTAGATCTAAAATCAAAATTCTAAATTCTAAATTCTATCCGACATGACCCTCAAAAGATATCTTAATTTAATGTTAGTCTGTACGGTAATTTGCTGGTTAATTTGGCTGATCGTTTTTTTGTTTTTGAAGCCGGCAAATATTGATTGGCCGTATTTTGTTTTATTTTATTTTAGTCTTTTTCTGGCTATTTTGGGCACGGCCTCCATCACCGGCTTTATAATTTATGTGCGTTTTTCCAGTCGACCGATTTTTGAACAAGTAATTATAAGTTTCCGACAAAGTCTTTGGCTGGCCATAATTTTGACAGCTATCCTTATTCTAAAATTTTATAATCTTTTGCGCTGGTGGAATTTAATTATATTTATTTTGTTTATTGTCAGTCTGGAAACCCTATTCATTTTTTCGCGTCGTTCGCGCCCCGCTTCAAATAATCAGCCAGACCAAAAAAATTCTTAAAGTTATCTATGGATTTAGATTTGCAAAATATTAAACAATCAGCCGAACAAGAATTAAAAACCGCTAAAAGCCCAAAAGACTTAGAGGCTGTTAAAATTAAATATTTAGGACGCCCAGAGGGCTTATTGACGCAAATTTTGCGCAACCTCAAGAATTTATCAGAAAAAGACAAAAAAGAGATTGGACCCATGGCCAATGAAATTAAGAATTGGCTGATTCTTTCCATTGACGGAGCTTCTAAAAAAATAGGCGATCGGAAATTAGGCGCCCCGCGTTTTTTTGATCCGACGATTCCCGGCGAAAAACAATATTTAGGTCATCTGCATCCGCACACGCGAATCGCCGGAAAGGCGGCAGAGATTTTTTTATCAATGGGGTTTAATGTCGTGGACGGCGATGAAGCGGTAAATGATTATTATAATTTTGAATCTTTAAATATCCCGGCCAATCACCCGGCTCGCGACATGATGGATACTTTCTATCTAGGCGACGAGAAAGGAAAGAAGTTTTTAGATGAGAAGGGTAAGGCGTGGCTTTTAAGAACGCATACTTCGGCCATGCAAGTTAAAACCATGGAGCAACAGAAGCCGCCGATTAAAACTTGCGTGATTGGAAAATGCTTCCGGCACGAAGCGACTGACGCGAGCCATGGTTATATTCTTTATCAAATTGAAGGTTTTATAGTTGATGAAAATATCAGCCTCGCGAATCTAATTTTTATTTTGAAAGAGTTTTTAAATAAATTATTTAATCAGCAAGTTAATATTCGGTTGCGCCCAAGTTATTTTCCTTTTACGGAACCCAGTTACGAAGTTGATTTTAGTTGTTTAAATTGCGGCGGCCACGGACCCGTCCGTCCGAATCCGCCGGCTGGCGGAGAAGGCGGATGCCCTGTTTGCAGGAATAGCGGCTGGGTGGAATTATTGGGTTGCGGCATGATTCATCCCAAGGTTTTGGAATATGCCGGCTATCCGAAAGGGAAATATACGGGGTTCGCTTTTGGTTTCGGGTTTGACCGCTTGGTGATGTTGAAGCATAAGATTGAAGATATTCGCCATTTTCATAGCCAAGATTTGAGATTTATCAGGCAATTTTAATAGATAAAATTATATAATTATATGAAGATTAACAGCGTTGGTTGCAAAAAAATAAATTGTCTTGCCGTATTATTTTTTATATGTTTTTTAATTTTTCCGGCTGCGCCAGTCAAGGCAGGCGATGTTTATTCGCCGGATCTTTTAATTAAATATTATTCATCCGCGGTTTGGGCCGGCGGGCAAGTTTACAGTTTGACCGGCAACGAACAGATTTTATATCAGACCGTCAATAATTATAATCCCATATTATACACCGCGGCAGTGGTTAATCGCGGTTCCGCGGTTGACAGAATAAAATTCGTAGGCGACGGGAGCAGCGATCGTTGGAATATTAAATATTTTGACGAAGCCGCCAATCAAGATATTACCGCGCAAGTGGTTAGTAGCGGATGGATTTCCGCGCCTTTGACGCCCGACAGGGCAAAAGAGATACAAATTCGGATTACACCCATCAGCCCGCTTTCTTATGGCGCGGAAAAAGTTTTTGTTCTCAAGTGTTTTTCAACCAATGATTCTGCTCGTTCAGACGCGGCTAAAATATATCTTACCATTCAAGCAGCCAATGCCCCCGGCGTTCAATCAGAAGAGACTCCCGGCGGCGCTCCCGGCGCGGAAAGCGCCAATGTTATTTCCAACGTCAATAAAAATGGCAGCCAACCGGACGCCGTCATTAAACTTGATGGAGACAATGTTTGGACGGGCAAGAATATTTTTGAAACCGACGATTCTCAGATTACACAAATAAAAACCGTCATAGTTAATCCCGGCGGCAACGTAATATTTAATTTTCAAATAATTAATAGCGGCGTCAAAATTGATGATTTTGTTGTTCGCGGCGGGATTTTGGCTGATAAAACTTGGCGCATAAAATATCTTGATGGCAAAAATGATGTCACTAAGGCAATCACAGACGGGCAATATTCAATTAAACTTAATCCGAGCAGTTCTAAGACTTTATCGGTTGAG
>JBBTUI010000011.1:0-1359 GCA_038063835.1 Patescibacteria group bacterium
TATTATCGCATCGAGGATCCACGATAAATCAATTTTGATTTATCGGGACTATGGGGGCGCGTTACATCATTTTTCGAAGAGCAACAATTCTTTCTTCAATGGGCGGATGCGTGCTGAATAATTTAATCATAAAATTCTTTTTTCCGCCAAAAGGATTGCTAATATATAAATGAGCTGTTGCGTTTGAGGCTCGTTGCAAGGGCTGGTTCTCCGTGTTTATTTTTTCTAAAGCATTGGCTAAGCCGGCAGGATAGCGGGTTAATAAAACACCAGAGGCATCGGATAAAAATTCTCTTTTACGAGAAAGCGCCAATTGAATAAGCTGGGCGATTATAGGAGCTAAAATCATTAAGATTAAACCAACAATCATTAATATGCCATCAATACCACCTTCTTTATTGTCGCGATTTCGTCTGCCGCCAAAAAATAAGCCGCGGAAAAACCAATCTGATAAAATAATAGCCGTGCCGACTAAAATAGCAACTAATGTCATTAAACGGATGTCAAAATTTTTAATGTGCGACAATTCGTGGGCAATCACGCCTTCTAATTCTTCATTTTTTAGTTTTTCGACCGCGCCGGCAGTGATAGCAATAGAGGCATGTTTTGGGTCGCGACCAGCGGCAAAAGCGTTAATCGCGTTATCGTTTATAAGATAAACTTGGGGCGTGGGCAAGCCGGCGGTTATGCATAGATTCTCGACCATTCGGTAAACATACGGATTATCTTTTTTTTCTATTTTTTGCGCGCCAGCCGTAACCAAGGCGATTTTATCACCCGAATAATAACCGATTAGCGACATACCGATAGAGATAACCATGGCTATGATTAAACCATTATAGCCATAATTAGTTAATTTTCCAAATAGCCAACCTAAAAGCAATATTATTGCTATAAAAACAATAATCAAAGCAAAACTTTTTCTTTTATTACTGTCAATTTGCGAATAGACCATAAGATGAATTACGAATTAGGAATTATGAATTATGAATGAAAAAATAGAGAAAACCCCAAAAACAGAGATTAAAATTTGACTTGCGGTACGGCTTTTGCCTCTTCTTCGGCTTGGAAAAATTCTCTCTTGGTAAAGTTAAGTATTCTGGCGACTATATTTGAAGGGAAGATGTCAATTTTTATATTTAGATCGCGAGCATTGCCATTGTAAAAACGTCGTGACGCTTGAACTTTATTTTCCGTGTCCGCTAATTCGTCTTGGAGTTTCAAGAAATTTTGGCTGGCCTTTAAGTCAGGGTAATTTTCGCTTACAGCGAATAATGACTTGAGAGTATCGCTTAAAAAGTTTTCCGCTTGGGCTTTATCGTGGATTGATTGAGCCTGCATGGCTTGACTGCGAGCTAA
>JBBTUI010000012.1:0-2410 GCA_038063835.1 Patescibacteria group bacterium
AATCAAAATTTTTTATTATGTAATAACTAACATCTTAGTAAATTTGTTCTGTTAAAATAATTTTCATGTTTTTGTATTTTTAAAATTCTATATATTATAGAACATCTATATATTTTTCGCCGTCTAAATTTATTTTATCAATGTCTATTATTTCTTTGGTTGTATGACTGATTATTTTTATTGTATTTTCAATGACTGTTAAATTTTTAAGTCCTAAAAAATCTATTTTTAACAAACCCAAGTCTTCAATAGCGTGCATTTCGTATTGAGTAATAATGGTTTTGTTGTCGGAAGAGGTATCTAATCGCAAAGGAATATATTCAGTCAACGGTTGGGGCGTAATTACCACGCCGCAAGCGTGTTTTGAAGCATGTCTGGCTACGCCCTCCAATTTTTTAGCGGTATTAATAATTTTGGCCGCGTCGCGATTGGTCTCGTAAAGATTTTTAAATTCTTTAACCGTCTCCAATGCTTCGTTTAAATTCATATTGGCCGGGATCATTTTAGAGATCATATCGCAGAAATTATAGGGATAATTGAGAACACGACCAACATCTCGCACTGCCGCGCGAGCTGCCATGGTTCCGAAAGTTATTATTTGCGCGACATGATCTTGCTTATATTTTTTTTCAACGTATTTAATTACTTCATCGCGACGCGTATCGGCAAAATCTAAATCAATATCGGGCATTGAAATTCTTTCTGGATTTAAAAATCTTTCAAAAACTAAATTATATGTAATTGGATCAATGTTGGTAATATTTAAAATATACGAAACAATTGAACCGGCGACTGAACCGCGGCCCGGACCAACAACAATGCCATTATTCTTGGCCCAATTCACGAAATCTTGAACAATCAAGAAATAAGAGGCGAAGCCGGTTTTTTTGATTATGGATAATTCGTAATCGAGGCGCTCCTTAATTTCGTCGGTAATAATTGAATAACGATTGGATATTTTATCTAGACAAAGTTTTTCTAAATAGCCTTCCGTTGTTAAATTATCGGGCACTGAGAAATAAGGAAGTTTTATCTTTCCTAATTCAAGCTCCAAATTACATTCATCGGCTATTTTTTCAGTATTTTTAATAGCTTCCGGGTAGTCGTGGAATAGTTGGATCATTGTTTCAGGTGAACGGAAGGAAAAATCTTCACCCAACATACAAAGCCTTTCTTTGTCTTCTTTTTTATGTTTAGTTTGCAAGCACAAAAGGATATCCTGTATTTCCGCGTCGGCGATATCCACATAATGGATGTCGTTGGTGGCGACAATCGGCAAGTCTAGTTTTTTAGCTAATTTTA
Source organism: Patescibacteria group bacterium (assembly GCA_038063835.1). Lineage (GTDB taxonomy): Bacteria > Patescibacteriota > Patescibacteriia > UBA2591 > UBA4787 > UBA4787. Next base: position 1,303 of record JBBTUI010000012.1, read on the forward strand.
TCAACCCTTCATTGGCTATTTTTTGTTCAGGAATTGTTTCGTGATATTGAATCTCAAGATAAAAATTGTCCTTGAATATTTCTTTATATTCAAGAGCTAATTTTTCGGCTTTGGGGAAATCTTTATTAACAAGGGTTCGGGGCAATTCTCCTTGCAGGCAGGCGGTAAGGGCAATTAGCCCTCCTGAATATTTTTTTAAAATTTCTTTATCAATTCTTGGTTTATAATAAAAACCTTCTAAATGCGCGAGCGTAACGAGCTTAATAAGATTTTTATAACCTTCATAATTTTTAGCCAGGAGGACCAAATGAAACGGTTTTTCGTCAATTTTTGCTTTTTTGCTGGTCATGCCATTCGGCGCGACATAAACCTCGCAACCGATGATTGGTTTGATTCCCGCCGCTTTAGCTTTTTTATAAAATTCCACCACTCCATACATTGTGCCGTGATCGGTAATTGCTAAAGCCGGCATATTGTATTTTTTGGCTTCAGCAATTAAATCGTCTATTTTGGCTAAACCGTCTAATAAACTATAGTGCGAATGTGTATGAAGGTGGACAAATGACATAAATATGATTTTAATATTTACCCCGTTAAAGATTTGTTGAACTAAGTTTATTTCTAAAACCCAATTCTTTAGAAATAGTCTTTCTATTTTATAATATCCGTTTTTGGCAAATCTCTAACAGGGTAAACAAGCCACTAAACTTTTAAAAGTTTTAATTTAGGAATTGTTGTTTTATTTGTCGGCTTATTTTTTTCCGACATTTTTCTCTTTCCATGCCTTGAAGAAAGAAATAGTCTCTTTGGTGATCTGACCAAAAATGCCCAACAAAGCTGAAAGCCTGATTTTCTCTTTCAACTCATCAATCGCACGGTCAATTTTGCCGGTCATGCCAGCGATCTTTTTTAAGATTAATATCCAATAAAACAATGCTACGCAAAGAAAAATCGCAATAATAGCGATTAATATAATAATTGCGTAAAAACAGACATCTCCGCCATAAATCATATTGTTTTGATTATTTTTTTAAAAAATTTGTTAATTTATTTAAATGTGGTATTATTATCAAGCGAGCGAGTGAAATGAAAAACGAAGTTTTTTATT
>JBBTUI010000012.1:2510-6983 GCA_038063835.1 Patescibacteria group bacterium
TCCGAGCGAGCGCAGATAACACAGGGTTAATACCCTTTATTATCAAGCGAGCGAGTGAAATGAAAAACGAAGTTTTTTATTTCCGAGCGAGCGCAGATAACACAGGGTTAATACCCTTTATTATCAAGCGAGCGAGCGATCCGCCAGCTGGCGGATTCATTTCCGAGCGACCTGCCCGTCCGAAGCCGATAGGCGAAGGCGGGGCGCAAGATAACACAGGGTTAATGCCCTTTATTAATAAAGCTTAAATAAACTTAAAATAGTTAATAATATTATGAATACTTCTAATAGTGAATATGATTTAACTTCTCGCCAATTGAAATGGGCTGAGTGGTGGTTGGTTAACAAGGGTCGCCTTAAAAAAATATTGATTATTTTTTTAATCATCCTCAATGTCGGAATCTATTCTTTGGCTGTTTATAATCTTATAATATTTTTGGTTTATAGTAAAGAATACCACAAGATGATTCAGGAAATGACCTCGCCGTCTGATGATTACTCGCTTTTACGCGCCATTCGTCAACCGCAACCATTGGGGATAGTCTCAACCCATCTTCTATACGCGGGCAAGGATGCTCAAGGATTTTCTAAATACGATATTGGCGCGATTGTCAAAAATGATAATAAGCAATGGATGGTTTTGTCTTTAGAATATAATTTTTTGCTTTCTAATGGATTAAGCGCGGCGACTCAAAAAACTTCATTTTTGCCTAATCAGGAAAAATATTTATTTTCTTTGGGGCAAAAAATAAGCGACCAAGCCGAGATTCGCAACGCAGAATTTAATATTGTAAATATTCAATGGCGAAGGATTAAAGAACCGCAAAAGAAACTGCTTGATATTCTGCCTCAATTAATAATCAAAGATCAAAAAATAAATTATCTTATCGGCTCTGATGGCATAGAGACGCCTCGACTGGAGTTTACAATAATTAACCAGTCAATTTTTAATTTTTGGCAACTGGACTATATGGTCGCGTTTTATAAGGGAAGAGAAATTGTTGCTGTTTATCCTATTAATATTAAAAATTTAATGAGCGAAGAGAAAAGGAGTGTTAAGATATTCCTTGATCCCAGTCTGCCCCAAACCACAGAAATTGTTTTTTCTTTAAATACGAACATTTTAGATCCGGATATTATTATATATTTTAAAAAATAATCAATTGTTTTAATGGTTTTGTCTGGGAAAAAGATATTGAGTTTTGATTGGATTTTGTTTTTGGTGATACTTTTTTTAATTATCTTTGGCTTGGTTATTCAATATTCTTTATCGTTAAACGTTCCTTTTAATATTGCCAATCTTTTTATCAGGCAATTGATATTCGCGATTATCGGCATAAGCTTTTTATTCCTTGTTTCGTCGGTGGATTTTCGCAACTTAAAGCCTTTAATTTATTTTATTTATATAATAACAAATTTATTATTAGTAGCGGTTTTATTTTTTGGCGAAACTATACGAGGAGCTAAAGGATGGTTTCATTATGGATTTATTAATTTTCAACCTGTTGAATTGGCCAAGGTCGCCGTCATTTTGGTTTTAGCGTATTTTTGGGGACTTTCCAAAAAAAAAGAAGTGTCGATTAAAACAATTTTTTTGAGTTTTTTAATTATTATTTTGCCCGTCGCTTTAATCCTTAAGCAGCCGGATTTGGGATCAGCCTTGGTTATTATTGGTCTTTGGTTGATTTTTCTTTTAATTGTTGATAATAATATCAAACACTTTATCGCGTTATCTTTAATTATCGTTATTCTTTTTAGCGTAGGCTGGTTTGTTTGGCTAAAAGATTATCAAAAAACTCGTTTAATGATTTATCTTGAGCCGGGTCGCGATCCTTTAGGTAAGGGCTATCAAATCAATCAATCTATCATTACTGTCGGTTCGGGCAAACTATTCGGTCGAGGACTAGGATTTGGTCCTCAAAGCCAACTTCGTTTTTTGCCTCTTAGTGAAACTGATTTTGTTTTTGCCACGATTGGCGAAGAAACCGGTTTTTTGGGCGCCGGTTTAGTTTTAATATTTTTTCTTGTGATTATAAGAAGGATTTTAAAAATTGCTAAAAAAGCTTACGACCAATTTGGTTCTTTGATTGCCATTGGCGTTAGCGCTTATATTTTTATCCAATTAATAATAAATGTTGGTATGAATATCGGTTTAATGCCGATCATCGGCATTCCGTTGCCATTTTTAAGCTATGGCGGGAGTTCTCTGGTAAGTAGCTTATTGGCAATCGGACTGGTGGAGAGCATCGCAATTCATCAACCGCGCATAGAAGTTTAAAAAATACGACCTATTTACAAAAATATTTTTTTGTTTATAATAAAACCTTAGCTGATCCTGTTATATAATTAAAATTTAATAAAAATAATAAATTTCATTATTATGCTTACCCTTCCGGCGCAATTCAGAGAAATTAAAGGCAGAAAAAATAATCAATTGAGAAAACAAATGATGATACCGGCCGTTGTTTACGGGCATGGTATTAAAAATCAAAATATTCAGGTTTCTTCGGGCGCTTTTAGTAAAATCTTTAAAGAAATAGGCGAAACCAGTTTAATTAATCTCAGTATTGGGGAAAAGAAGCCCATCAAAGCTTTAATTCGCGATATTCAGCATCATCCTCTAACTAATCGCGTTGAGCATATAGATTTTTATGAAGTTAGGGCTGACGAAATGATTTCAGTTGAGGTTCCGTTAAAATTGATCGGTGAAGCGTCGATAGTGAAAGAACTGGGCGGTATTATTGTTCTAGCTCTCAAGGAAATTAAAATTCAGTGTTTGCCGGAAAATTTAATTCATGAGATAGAAGTTAATATTGCTACTCTAAAAACATTCGATGCCTCAATTCGCATTAAAGACTTAAAAGTTCCGATTGGATTAAAATTAATGAATAATCCGGAAGACGTAGTGGTCGCCGTAGAACAACCGCGCGTAGAAGAAGAATTAAAGACATTAGAAGAAAAGCCTGGCGAAGAAATAGCTAAAGTGGAAGTTATTACTGAAAAAAAGACAGAAGAAGATAGCGAACAGGTCAAAGAAGAAAAATAGTTTTTGTAATATATCATAATGAATATTAACCTGGATAATTTTTGTATAAATAGAAAAATGTTTATTGTTTTTCTATGTTTATTTTTTGTTTTTATTTTCACTGGTTGCACAAAACAAAATAATGCCCCAAATCAGCATATTCCAACCGATCAAAACGGACAATTAAACAATAACAAACAATTCTTTTATAGTTTATTAGATGGCAAAATTATTGATCAAGAAGAAGACAAAAACCCCTTCGTCGCTTTAATGATTGATAATTTCATTGACTCAAGGCCTGTTTCTGGTATTAATTCCACTTCAATTGTTTATGAAGTTCCTGTCGAAGCGGGCATCACCAGATTCATGGGTATTTTTGAATTAAATAATTTGCCGGAAAAAATCGGACCAATCAGGTCTGCCCGTCCGTACTTCGCTGGTTTAGCCGAAGAATATGAGGCGATATATGCTCATGCCGGCGGCAGTCCGCAAGTTATTAATGAACTCAAAGAAAAAAAATACAACATTTTTAATTTAGACGAAATTAGCGCCAACGGAATTTATTTTTGGCGAGATAATTCAAGAATTTCCCCTTTTAATCTTTATACTTCAAGAGATTTAATTAATAAATTTATCCAAAAGAAGGGGATTGCGAATTATTCTGATTTTCGTCCATGGAATTTTCAAGATCAAGTTGAAAAAAACGATGATTCGGCTAATCAACGAGTGGAAATCGGTTCTTATAAAGAGCCCGTGCTTTGGAAATATGACAGTGAACAAAAAATTTATTTGCGTTATCAGAATAATAAACCATATTTAGACGTCGATAATAATCAGGTCTCAACGGTTAATCTGATCGTTCAAAAAACGCCGATTATCGTTATAGACGCTATCGGGCGGCGAGAAATCAAAATAAGAGGTCGGGGAACGGCCTATATTTATATGAATGGCGAAAAAATTGATGGCAATTGGATCCGTGAAAATAATCGAACAATTTTTTACGACCAGGAAGGCGGCGAAATCAAATTTTTACGAGGCAATATTTGGATTGAGATAATAGGAGAAAAATAGACGAGGCGCGTCATTCGCGGTTTATGATTACGAGCCGATGTCTCTTGGCCAGATCCTTTTTAATTTCAAACCTATGTTTAGTAAAATATTTTTTTAATAATTTTATAAGGGCTATTTTTTGAATTGGCGAAATCTCAATAATTATTTTACCTCGCGGTTTTAAAAAATCGCGAGCCTGGATTAAAAATTTTTTAATAATTTCTAATCCCTGTTTGCCGCCATCTAATGCTAATTTGGGTTCGTATTTAATTTTTTTACGACTTTCGTTGGACGAAAGATAAGGCAAATTAGCAGTAATTAAGCTAAACTTGCCTCCGATCTTGCCAAATAAATCACTTAATTTAAAATTAATATTTTTTACTTTATTATTTTTGGCG
>JBBTUI010000013.1:0-12172 GCA_038063835.1 Patescibacteria group bacterium
ATAACATCAATGTCATTGATCCCAGCAGAGTTGGATTGACCTTAATAACAATTGATTCTTTGAAAGAACACTTAAGCCGCGTTGAATTTTATAATCTTTTCTAATCTTTTTATTGATTTCGATATAACGAATATTAATTATTTATGCCACAGAAGGATAAACAAATTTTTATCTGCTCTAAATGCGAGGCGCAATTTCCGCGTTGGCTCGGCCAATGTTCCGAGTGCGGCAGTTGGGGAACGATTGCTCAAGTTTCAGAAAATTCAAGCGAGACTAAAAAAAAGAAATTATCTTCTCTGGCCGGCGAGACAATCAGTTTTTCTGACATTAAGGCGCAAAATTTTTTTAGAATTTCTACGCGCATACAAGAGTTAGATCGCGTTTTGGGCGGCGGCATTGTTCCAGGTTCTTTGGTTTTATTGGGCGGCGAGCCCGGCATCGGTAAAAGCACTTTGGTTTTACAAATTGTCTGCAGCCAGGCTTTTGGCGATGGCGGGATTTTGTATGTTTCTGGCGAGGAATCTTGCGAGCAAATTAAAATGCGTATTGATCGCCTGGGTTTAAACGACGAACATCTTTCTTTTCTGGGAGAAACTAATATAGAGGTTATTTGCGGCACGATTGAAAAGAACAAACCAAAAATCGCCATTATTGATTCTATTCAAACTATGTTTTTTAGCGGTTTGCCGTCGGAGGCGGGCAGTGTTAATCAGGTGCGCGCTTGCACTTCAAAAATATTAGAAGTGGCCAAAAGAAATAATATTCCGATTTTTATCACCGGTCATGTTACTAAGGAGGGCATGGTGGCCGGACCTAAAACCTTAGAACATTTAGTTGATACGGTTTTGTATTTAGAGGGCGATCCTTATCATCAGTTCAGGCTTTTGCGGGCTATTAAAAATCGTTTTGGCGCTACTAACGAGGTGGGAGTTTTTGAAATGCAAGATTCCGGTTTAAAAGAGGTTCTGAATCCTTCCCAAGTTTTTTTGAATAACACTAATGAATTATTGGCCGGCAATGTTATAGCAATTATTTTAGAAGGAACCAGGCCGTTTTTAGTGGAAGTTCAGGCTTTGGTGAATAAGACCTGTTTCGGCTATCCGCAACGGCGTTCCAACGGTTTTGACCTTAATCGTCTTCAGCTCCTTGCGGCCGTATTGAATAGGCGCGCCAATCTTAATCTTGGCGCCATGGATATTCATTTGAATATTGTGGGTGGCATTAAAGTTGAAGAACCGGCGATTGATTTGGCGGTTTGCGCCGCCATTGTTTCGGCCTATCAGAATAAGCCATTTTCTCGCGATATAGCCTTTGCGGGCGAGGTTGGCTTGGGCGGCGAGATCAGAAGCGTTAATAGTTTAGAACAAAGAATAAACGAAGCGGCAAAAATTGGCATAAAAAAAGTATTTTTGCCAGCCTCGCCGAGGCAAGGCGGGTCCGTCTCTAAAATTGATAAGAAAAAATTTAAAATAGAGCTAATTGAACTTAAGAATATACGCGATTTAACAAAATTATGATAGTCGGGAAAAAAAAGAACATTATAGTCTATAAATTGATCTTTGCTGTTTTGGCAATTTTTTTAATTTTGATCAGTTTAAATTTTTTTATTAATATTTTTAGCTCGGTATATAAATATTTTTATAATAAATCGGTCAGCCGCGACTCGGTTCTGCAAGATGAAATATCCAAACTAAAAGTTGAAAATTATTCTTTGAGAGATTTGGTTTCAGAGAATCAATATTTATCTCAGGAATTGATTTTTAAAAAAAAATATAATTACCGCTTATTAACCGCCGAAATAATCGGTCATTTAGTTGATATTGACAATGACTGGTTTATTATTGACATCGGTTCGGACGAAGGATTAATGGTTGATATGCCGGTTGTTAGCAATGGTTATTTGGCGGGACGCCTTGTTAAGGTTACGCCCTCCAAGTCTTATTTTATAACTATTTTGGATAGTCGCTTTTCTACGGCCATTGATTTTATAACAGGAGAGAAAGATTTTAAAAGAAATAATCCGGCCGCTGCTACCAATGGACTTTTGCGCGGCAAGCATGGTTTGGCTTGCGAGGTGGAATTTATATCAACTAATAAACAAATAAAGACGGGCGATATGGTTATTACTTCCGGTCTAGAAGAAAATATACCCCGCGGTTTGTTGATAGGAGATATTATCAGTGTTGATTATAACGTTAACAGTTTATTTCAGAAGGCAATCATTCGGCCAGGTTTATCGATTAATTTTTTGCGTATCGTTTCCGTTTTAAAACCATGAAATTAAAGAATTTTTTTATTATATTTTTATTGTTTTTGGCGGGCAATATTTTGCAAACTACCATAGTCCATATTTATCCTATTTTTTTATTTATTAATTTTAATCTGATTATTTTGTTTATTTGTTTAATTTTCTTTTCGTCCGAGGTTTTTTTTATCCTTCCTTGCGCTATTTTCTTCGCCGAATTATTTTCTTCCAATTTTTTTGGTTTTAATGCTTTATTGGTATTATTTTTATTTTTAATTTTATATTTTTTGTCGAAAAGATTAGATTTTAATATTTTTGTTTCGGTTATTATTTTTTTATTAATCGGTCAAATTTCTTACTTTTTTATAAAATTAATTTTAGAATTTATATTTATACCTTCTTTTAATTCGTTGACCTTCTCCTATATTTTTAACCATTTTTTAATTATTGAATTTATTAGATATATATTTGTTAATTCAATTATTTTTATATTACTATATTGGCTCGGCAAGAAATTATTAAAATCAACTAGGGCTATTAATTATTAAAGATGGATCCATTTATTATTAAAGACCGCGATCACGGTCTAAAAAATACTTCTTTAAAAGGTTACGCCGGAACGAAATGGGATGGCGGCGGGTGGACAGAAGAAACGGATATTAACGAATCAATAAGTAAGAATTTTCAAGACACGAAGATCAGCCTCTTTGGTTTAGTGGCGCTTATTTTTGTGTCGCTTGTTTTTGTCCGAGTTGTCTTTTTGCAAATATTCAAGGGCGATTATTATCTTGGGTTGGCCGAAGGAAATCGCATCCGCGTTGAAACCGTCAAGGCTAGCCGCGGCAATATTTATGATCGCCATGGCAATATTTTGGCTGTTAATAGGCCATCATTTGTATTGAAAGTAACGCCTGGCGATTTGTTCCGAGACGCCCTCAAGAGGCAAGAATTAAACGATAGATTATTGGAGTTATTCCCCGATAGCGACAAAGAAGAGATCAATAATTTATTTGACAAGTCTAATTTTTCTTATCGGTCGGTTATTTTGATAAGGGGTATAGATTACGAAAAAGCGCTTTCTTTAAAATTAAAATTAGCCTCGTGGCCGGGCATTAGCATTGAGCCGGAAGCCAAGAGAGAATATCCGATGGGTCCGTCCGCGTCTCATCTCGTCGGTTATTTAGGCAAGATTACTCAGGCAGAATTTAGAAATAATAAAAATTTATATGATATAAATGACTTGATTGGCAGAACGGGCGTTGAGGATTTTTACGAAAATATTTTACGCGGTATTGATGGCCAAAAAGAAATTGAGGTAGATTTATTGGGCAAGGAAAAGAATTTATTAAGCGTTCGCAATCCACGGGTCGGTCAAAATCTTTTTTTAACCATTGACGCGGATTTGCAAAAGAAATTATTCAATTATCTTTCAAAAATCGGTCGGCCATGTTCGGCGGTTATTATGAATCCTAATAATGGGGAAATTTTAGCCATTGTTTCCGCGCCCAGTTACGATAATAATATTTTTATCAAGGGCATAAAAAAAGCAGACTTGAACAAACTGTTTAATAATCCTTGGCAACCCCTTTTTTTTAGGGCAATTTCTGGCGAATATCCTTCGGGCTCCATTGTCAAGCCATTCATAGCCGCGATTGCTTTGGAGGAAAAAGTGATCACAGGAAAAACCACAGTTATAAGTACCGGAGGTATTTCTATTGGTTCCTGGTTTTTTGGAGATTGGAAGCAAGGGGGGCATGGCGTAACTGATGTATCTAAGGCCTTGGCTGAATCGGTTAATACCTTTTTTTATTATATTGGCGGCGGTTATAATAATTTTAAGGGTCTGGGGATAGAAAAACTGGATTATTATTTAAAGCTTTTTGGCTTTGGTCAAAAAACAGGCATTGATTTAAATGATGAAGCGCCAGGATTGCTCCCGACTCCTCAATGGAAAATAGACAACAAAAAGCAGGAATGGTTTATCGGTGATACTTATCATCTTTCTATCGGACAAGGGTATTTTTTAGTTACGCCGCTTCAGATAACTAATTATCTTTCGGCTATAGTTAACGGCGGAATTTTATATAAACCGCAAATTATCAAAAAGATTAATAATACCGATACTGGACAAGACATTATAGTCGCTCCGCAAGTTTTGAAAAAAAATATTATTGCTAACAATTATCTTGATGTTGTGAAAACAGGAATGCGTCAAGCAGTAACTAACGGAAGCGCCAAACTCCTTAATGATATATCTCCGGCCGTTGCTTGCAAAACCGGCACCGCCCAAGTGGGTGAGAATAAAAATCCACATGCATGGATAGGATGTTTCGCTCCTTACAACAAACCGGAACTAGTAGTAGTTGTTTTAGTGGAAAATGGAGGAGAGGGCAGCTTGGTGGCCGCGCCAATAGCCAGAGACATTTTAAATTGGTATTTCTACAACCAAAATCAAAATTAAAATTAAATAAAATTTAATAAAGGCAAATTTTGCCCTAAATACTGGTTATTTATGGTGTTTTTGGGCTTTCTTTTTTCCGTAAGATAGGATATAATATTAAGACTATATGACAACTAAAGATATTAAAAAACAAAAAAATATCAATCAAAAAGCCGAGAAAGATTCCAAAAATAAAGACTACAATGCCGAAAAGATTACGGTTTTGGAAGGATTGGATCCAGTGAGAAAACGCCCCGCGATGTATATTGGATCTCTTGGTCTTTCTGGTTTGCACCATTTGATTTGGGAAGTGGTGGATAATTCTATTGATGAGGCAATGGGCGGGTATTGCGATGAAATCACTGTAGAGCTTTTGCCAGAGAATAGAATAAAAGTAATTGATAACGGGCGAGGCATCCCTGTTGATATTCATAAACCTAGCGGAGTTTCGGCCTTGGAAGTAGTGATGACCAAACTTCATGCAGGCGGCAAATTCGATAGCGGAGCTTATAAGGTTTCTGGGGGTTTGCATGGAGTGGGTGTTTCGGTGGTTAATGCTTTATCTGTTTATCTAAGAGTAGAAGTTAAGCGGGACGGAAAAATTTGGCTTCAAGAATATAAACGCGGAAACCCCCTAAAAAAAGTTAAGGCCGACGGCAAAGCAACCGGTACGGGCACAATGGTTATTTTTGAACCGGATTCGGAAATTTTTCCGAAAATAGAATTTGATTGGCAGACTATTTCGGGCCATTTGCGGCAACAGGCCTATTTAACTAAAAAGACGCGCGTTATAGTTAAAGACTCAAGAGATATAAAAGATGCGGTTCATTATGAATTTTATTTTGAGGGCGGCATTAGTTCGTATGTCCATTATTTAAATCGAACAAACGAGGCGATTAATGATAATGTTTTTTATGTAGACAAAGAAATCAATAATATAAACGTTGAAGTTGCTCTTCAGTATAATTCTGATTATAAAGAGACGGTTTTTACTTTCGCCAATAATATTTACACCTTAGAAGGCGGCATGCATTTAATTGGCATGAAAACGGCTTTGACTAGATCTTTGAACGCTTATGCCCGAAAACATGAATACTTAAAAGAAAAAGATGAAAATTTGACCGGTGATGACACGAGAGAGGGTTTAACTGCTATAGTTAGCGTAAAGGTTAAAGAACCTCAATTTGAGGGCCAAACTAAGGCCAAACTAGGCAACACAGAAGTTAAGCCGGCCGTGGAGGGCGTTTTTGGCGAGGCCTTCGGTGTTTTTTTAGAAGAACACCCTAAAGACGCCGAAGCCATTTTAAAGAAATGTTTTTTGGCGGCCCGGGCCAGGTTGGCCGCTAAAACTGCTCGCGAATCAGTTATTCGTAAAGGAGTTTTAGAGGGTTTTACTCTGCCCGGCAAGTTGGCTGATTGTTCTTCAAGAGATCCGGCTAAATGCGAATTATTTATTGTTGAAGGCGATTCTGCCGGTGGTTCGGCTAAACAAGGAAGAGACAGGATGTATCAAGCCATTCTTCCATTGAGGGGGAAGATTCTAAATGTTGAGCGTTCGAGGCTTGATAAAATTATTGCCAATACCGAATTAAAATCTTTGATTATCGCGCTTGGCGCTAATATCGGCGACCAATTTGATATTAAGGATCTTCGCTATCACAAGATAATTATTATGACTGATGCCGACGTTGACGGAGCGCATATTCGGACCTTATTGTTAACATTTTTTTATCGTTATCTCTCCGAGATCATCAAAGGCGGTTATTTGTATGTTGCCCAACCCCCGCTTTATCGCATACAATACAACAAGGAAACATTTTATGTTTATACAGATGAAGAAAAATTAGAAGTAGTTAAAAAATTAACATTTTCTAAAAAGGACAAAAAAAGGAAAAAATTAGGAGAGAAATCAAAAGTAATCGGTGGAGGATTTAAAATTAAAAAGATGGAATTGCCGAAGACAGCGTCGACAGAGGAGAATGCTTTATTCAATGGGGACGGGCAAGAAGACGAAAAAGATTTGGCTGGCGGAGAAGTTGTAGCCGGCGGCGTTTTAATTCAGCGCTATAAGGGTTTAGGCGAAATGAATCCTTCAGAGCTTTTTAATACGACCATGGACGCCAATAAAAGAACATTAAAAAGAATTGAGATATTAGATGCCGAGCGAGTAGACGAGATCTTTGAGATTCTAATGGGCAAAGAAGTAGAACCAAGGAAAAAGTTTATTCAAGCCCATGCTAAGTCGGTTAAAAATTTGGATATTTAAGCCTTGCCCGCCCAAATTTTAAGCAAGCGCATTAAAAATATTAAATACACATTTTTTAAAGAAATAATTATTGTCGGTTATATATTTATCTTTTTAAATTTAGGCGGGCTTGCATTTTTTTGGGGTTTATGCTATAATTGGTAGCGAGGAGCTCAAACAAAAGTTCACTTTTGTCCGCCAGCTGGCGGATCCGAGCGCCCCAATTTCACGCGCGCAGCAAGTATAATTTTTAGAGTTTTTATTCAAATCTGTTAAAGGTTTTTTTAATTAATTGAATTATGAATATTTTTCAAAAATTTATAGATTATATCAAAAATTCCAGAATTGAATTAAAAAAGGTTGTTTGGCCGGACCGCCGAAAATTATTGAATCACACCCTTTTGGTAATTGGCATTAGTTTGGTTGTTGCATTTTTTTTGGGTTTAATAGATTTTGCGCTAAATAAATTATTGCAAATTATTTTGAAATAAACCCCTCACATGGAAATTATTGTCTTTCTTAAAAATTGCGATTTAATAAATATAAATTAAAATAAATATCTATATAGGCGTTTAAATTAATATGTATATAAAAACGAAAGACAGTAATTTTTATAATTGGTGAGCGGAGGAACAGACAAATCCGCCAGCTGACGGATTGATCTGATTCCGTAGCGAGCCAATTTCACGAAGCGAAGCGAGTATAATTTCCATGTGAGGGGTAAATTAAATCACTAAATATGTCAAAGCAAATAGAACAAGGGCGTCATTGGTATTCCATTCATACCTATTCCGGGTATGAAGAGAATGTTGCGGAAAATTTACGGCAACGCATCGATTCAATGGATATACACAATAAAATCTTTAATATTCTGATCCCCGTTGAAAAAAGAATTAAAATTAAGGGAGGTCGGCGAAAAATTATTACTGAAAAAATGTTTCCGGGCTATGTTTTGGTCGAGATGATTATTGACGATGATTCCTGGTATGTGGTAAGAAATACGCCAGGCGTTACCGGTTTTATTGGTTCAGGGACCATCCCTGCGCCTTTATCCGAAGATGAAATAAAGAATGTACAGAAAAGAATGGGCGTGGAAGAACCAAAATATAAAATCGATATTTCCATTAACGATCTTATTAAAATTATTGATGGGCCATTTAAAAATTTTGAGGGGAAGGTCGTGGCTGTTGACGAAGAAAGAGGGAAGATAAAGGTTTTAATTTCCATTTTTGGGCGCGAAACACCAGCCGAACTGGATTTTTTACAAGTCAAAAAAATATAAATAAATATTATTTTTTAAAATCATGGCTAAAAAGATAAAAACGATTATAAAATTACAGCTTTCTGCTGGTAAAGCAAATCCCGCTCCGCCCGTAGGAACAGCCTTGGGCCCGCACGGTATTAACATTGTCGATTTTTGTAAAAAATTTAATGATGCCACCAATGATAAAATCGGCAGCATTATCCCGGCAGAAATAACTATCTATGAGGACAGGAGTTTTATTTTTATTTTGAAAACTCCGCCGGCTTCTGATCTTTTAAAAAAGGCGGCTGGCATAGAAAAGGGCTCCGGCAAACCGCTACAGCAAAAAGTTGGGAAGGTTACCAAAAAACAAATAGAAGAAATTGCAAAAATAAAAATGCCGGATTTAAATGTTAACAGCTTAGAGGCCGCGGAAAGAACGATTATGGGCACCGCTCAACAAATGGGTATCGAAGTGGTTGAATAATATAAAAAATTTAATGTTTAACAAAAAATAATAAAAATATAATGTCTCGAAGCGAAAGATATCAAAAAATAAAAGCAAAAGTCGATAAATCAAAAATTTATACTTTAGAAGAAGCCGTTAATTTTTTGAAAGAAAATGCTTCTAAAAAAGTTGACGAAACTGTGAATTTAAGCATAAAACTCGGCATAGACACCAAAAAAACAGATCAGTTGGCCAGAGGAACTGTTGTTTTGCCCCATAGCTTGGATAAAAAAATAATAATCGCCGTTTTTGTTGGTCCGGAAAAGACAGAAGAAGCCAAAGAAGCAGGAGCGGATTTAATCGGCGGTGTTGATTTAATAAATAAAATTAAAGAAAAAGGATCTTGTGATTTTGATATCGCCGTGGCCGAGCCGGAAATGATGAAAAATCTATCCCAAATTGCCAAAATTTTAGGACCTAGGGGTTTAATGCCTAATCCCAAAACAGAAACCGTAACGACCAATATAAAAAAAGCTATTGAAGACTTGAAGAAGGGGAAAGTTTCTTTTAAAAACGATGATACCGGCAATATTCATCAAGCAGTGGGTAAGATTGCGTGGCCGCAAGAAAAGATCAAAGAAAATGTTTCAGTTTTTATTGAAGCCGTTAAGAGGGTTAAGCCGTCAACCGCAAAAGGTATTTATGTTGCTAATATTTATTTATCTACCACTTTCAGTCCTTCTTTAAAAATAAAAGCATAATCATTAAAAATTTACCCCGTTAAATTCCGCAAAGCGAAATTATTTAACCGGGGTAAAAAAGGAGGGTTTCTTCGTGATTAATCGCATTGGCTTTGATATTGATGGCGTTATTTGCCGCGATCAACTTGCCAAACTAGTCCATATGGATTGGCTGTTTAAATTGATCTATTTTTTGACAGCCATACCGCAAATTCGCTGGCTTTATAACAGCTATTTTCGCAGATTAGATTACGGCATTAAAAGGTTAATCGATTTTCATTTGAAGGCTGGCTACGAGGTATTTATAATTTCAGGTAATTATATCCGCACCCAGCCGGAGATAGAACAGTGGTTACTGCGCCACGAGATTTTTTATCGTGACATCAGCTTGTACCCTGGTTTTTCCTCCGGATTAACCATTGCCGCATGGAAGGCAGAAGTGATCAAAAAATATCAAATCGATTTATTTTTTGACGACACGCCTTCCATAGTAAGGTATTTAAGGGAAAACACGCCAGCCATCATCGTGCAATACGAAGAATACGAAAAAACAAAAGACCGTTGCTAATTTAGTAGCGGTCTTTTTCTTTAAATAATAATCTAATCTAATTGATCAACGACAAAAAGGTGTTTGATCTTTTCTTTTAATTCCGGATAATTTTTTAATTCCAGTCCCTCTTCGATTATTTGATTGGCGGATTTTTGCGCTTTTTTAATTATTTCCACATCCGACAACTTAGCGATTTTAAGATTACTGGCGAAACCGCTTTGTTCGCTGCCCAAGATATTGCCTTCGCCGCGCATTTCCAGGTCTAATTCGGCCAATTCAAAGCCGTTTTTGGCTGTTAAAATGGCTCTGATTCTTTTCTGGGCATTGGCGCTTGAATCATTTTCTAAAGATAAAAAACAATATGATTGGTGTTGGCTTCGACCCACGCGTCCCTGTAACTGATAAAGCTGCGCCAAACCGAATCGTTCCGCGCCCTCAATCAACATAATAGAGGCATTTGGAATATCAATGCCGACCTCAACAACCGTAGTGGAAATTAGGATATTTATTTTATTATTTAAAAAATTTTTCATAATTTTTTCTTTCTTGGCGGAATTTAAACGGCCGTGCAGAACGCCTATGTTAAATTGCGGAAATATTTGTTTTTTCAATTTTTCATATTCCTGTTTAACCGACTGCGCGCCGAGCCTGTCAGATGGATCAATAATAGGGCAAACGACAAAAATCTGCCGTCCTTCAATAATTTGATCTTCAATGAATTTATGCATTCGTTCCAACTCCTCGTTGTTTTTGTTATCAATAATCTTGATTTCCACTTTTTTTCGATTGGGTGGCATTTGGTCAATTATAGATAAATCCAAATCTCTATAGATAGATAGGGCCAGAGAGCGGGGGATAGGCGTGGCGGTCATTGATAAAAAATGAGGAGAAAGATCTTTATTTTTTTGACCACAAAAGGCATTTTGTGTTATTTTTTTTCTTTGTTCCACGCCAAAACGGTGTTGTTCGTCAATTATCACCAAACCTAAATTGTTAAATTTGACATTATCTTGAATAAGGCTGTGGGTTCCGATAACGACGCTTATTTTTTTAGAATATATTTTTTTAATCAATTCATTTTTTTTGAGATCAGAGATTTTTCCTTTATCGGCTATTTTTGTGTCGGTTCTCGTTAATAATCCAATACTAAAATCAAAATTTTTGAATAGATTTGATATGTTTTCAAAATGTTGCCGCGATAAGATTTCCGTTGGCGCCAAAAGAGCGGCTTGATTGCCGTTAAGAGCCGTATTTAAAATCGCTATAGCGCCGACAATGGTTTTTCCGCTGCCCACGTCTCCCTCCAATAAGCGATTCATAGGATTGTTTTGTTCTATATCTTTAAGTATCTCCCAGCTGGCCTTTCTCTGCGCATCGGTTAATTTGAAGGGCAACGAATTTATAAAATCTTGCGTTTGCTCTAATTGGAATTTAATTGCCAGCGCGGTTTTTTGTTTAATCTGTTGGCGGACGATTTGCGACTGTAGTTGTATTAAAAATAATTCGTCAAATTTAAGCCGTTCAGTGGCGCGGCTAAGCCATTTCTCGTCTTGCGGAAAATGAATTTGTTCTAGGGCCGTGGCTAAATTAATTAAAATATTTTCTGTTTTGATGCTTCTGGGCAGCCAATCAGTTATTTCTTGAACAACAGGCAAGGACAAAGAAATAAGGGTCCGAATTTGCTTTTGGCTTAAACTGGCAGTTGTTGGATAAATCGGCACTAACCGTCCTGTGTGTATGGGCGCGCTTCTTTTGGTGATTTCATAAGAAGGATTAAGGATTTCTAATCCATAGCGTTCGTCATAATCTATTTTTCCCGCCAGATAAAGCTCTTGTCCGGGTTTTAAAATTTTAATTAAAAATGGCTGATTGAACCAGATAACTTTTATAGAGTCGCTTTTATCGGAAACAATGGCTTCGGTAATTATCATTTTTTTGAGATGGCTTTTTCGGTTGTTGATCAGATTAATTTTTCCCTTAATCGTTCCTGATTTTTTAGTTTTGAGTTCGGCGATCGGGATAATTTTGCTATAATCGTCGTAACGGAAGGGGAAATAATACAAAAGATCGCCGGCATTTTTTATTCCTAATTTATCAAGGTGTTTGACCTTGAGTTGTCCGATTTTACTAATTTGATTAACAGGTGTTTCCAGTTGCATACCAGGTAGAATTATGAATTACGAATTACGAATTATGAATTTAGAATTTAGAAAGTACCTGCCCGCCAATGCCGTTATCGTAGAATAGCGCGAAAAAAATAT
>JBBTUI010000014.1:0-14806 GCA_038063835.1 Patescibacteria group bacterium
CCTGTCTGGCAATCCGAGTCTTTGACGCATTTTTTGGCGAGCACGGGTTTTTCAACGCAATTATTGTCTTGGCAGACTTTTCCCGTTGAACAATTGGCATCTTTCGTGCATTGGGGAATAATCGGAAATCCAACGCATTTCTTATTTTCGCAAATACCACCTGCCGGGCAATCCGAATTTTTAGTGCACCCAGAAGGCGGGACTACAATAGATTCACATTTATTATTCTTACAAATTTTCCCCGTTGAACAATCAGCATCTTTTGTACATTGAGTAGACGGCGGAGTTATACCGCATTTTCCATCGCAATTTTCCGTTCGGTAACAAGTTTTTGTGGTAGTTTTTTGACAAGCGCTTATGGAATCAAATTCTCCCACCGCGCCGCAATACTGACCATCGCAAGCATAAAATTTTATTAAAGGAACAGAAGATTTAATTTCTAACTGATAATTAGCCAGCGCGTCTTGATAAGGGTACCCGTAGTTTGAAGCAGACACAAAAACATTCGTGTCTGCCGAAGGAACCAAAGACAAAGAAACAATCGCCCCTGAATTTGCCGAACTTTCTTCTTTGAGCAACTGTCTATCTAAATCATAGAGGCTCAAAGTTAATGATGTTTTAGAGGGTGGAGTAACTTTAAATTCATAAGTGACTCCTTTTTTGAGCCCAATTTTATAGATATCCTTCCAATCATTGCCCAGTGATTGGGTAATACCGGCAATGCCGGATAAATAACCATTATAAGCGCCGGGGGCAATATTTACGAATTTATCAAAAGTGTCGCCGGCGTCGGTCCCGCTATTAGCGTCAAATTTATTTACTAAAGAAAAATCCAAAGTAAATGATTCGGTGCCAGACCCATCATCATAAATTTTAGTATAAATTTTATGGGTAGCTTTGGCGCTATTTAAAAGCCAACCAACCTCAACCTTTCCGTTTGACTCAAACTCTCCAACTAATTCCTCTTCTTCTGCGTTATAAATCCTTATCCAATCAAATGACCCGCCTTCACCCGACACAAATTGACCTTTAAGCCGAGCTAATTGTCCGGGCGTGGCTTCAAAATAATAGTAAATCGCTTGGCCCGCTTCCAAGGCGAAACCTTGATATTGACCGGGCGCAATTTTAACCGCTGTACTAAAACTGCCGCCGCCGACCGGCAGAGTTTGTTGAGCAAAAGCAGAATTAAAAAATAAAATCCCAGCCAAACAAAGGACTAAACCTAAATAAATTTTGATTTTGGGGTTCATATATTGTTTTAAAAAATTAGATAATATATTTTAGCCAATCATTTTTTCTCCCTCATTATCTTCTTCCCCTTGCTCTTCAGATTCTTGTTTTTCAGGCCCGAACACTCTTTCTCCCCCTAAGGCAACTGGCTCCGATTCTGTTTCAGCTTTTTGCCATTTAGCCGCGTCATCTGCGTTAGAGACATTAAATTTAAGCAAATCGTTCACGTCTTTCTGCCATTGTTCATTGTCTCTATGAATAACCCGGCCGATAAAAAGTTCACGCATCAATTTAATTTCCGGAATTTTAGCCATAGAAAATTTATATTTTACGTATTCGGGTTCGTCTAATTTTTCTTCCGACAGGTAAATTGGCTCTCTCCTAAAATTGATAGCTGATAAACCGCGATTGATTTTCGAAATTAAATCGTCAATCTGACCATCAATTTTTACCTTCTCAATTTCTTTATATTCTTGCCGGCCAAGAATTCTAAAAAAATAAGTCGCTCGGCCAGTTTCTTTTTCACCGGCTGTTTCAAAAGCAATGGCATTGCCGGGCTTTGATTTATCTTCACTATAAATAGGAATAAAAAACCAAAAATAATCGCCGGTTAATCCTCCCATTAACCCTTTTTTAAAACCGATGTAAGTTTTATCTTGCTCTCCTATTGATTTTAGAAATTCATATTCTTCTTTAACTTCGGTTTTCATTAATGCCATTTCTAATTTTTTGAAGAATTCGGGAGAAGCTCCTTCAATATCTTTTTTATTTACCGCCTTTCCTTCTTTAATTAATCTAGAAATTTCATTCAAAGTTGAAAAATCAATTTCTGGCCAAATTCCTTTAATAAAATTCTGGGTGTTTAAGGAAATTTCATTAAGACAACTGTTTAAAGTTTCTTTAAATAAATCAAATTTTTCGCCCAATTTTGAAATAATAAATTTTTCGCCCGCCTCGTCAGTAATAACAATCTTAAAGTCTTCGGTTTTTGTTTCTAAAATATCGCTAAAACGAATTCTCAAGAGTTCTCCTCTTTCCGGTAAAATGACTAAAGAAGTTTGATAAAATTTAAATTCTGCTTTGCCTCTTTGTTTTTCCGCGCCCGATTTATCTAAATACATAAAATCGGCCTCAATCCCGGATTTTTTTAAAGTTTCCTGAAATAAAAGGTCTTTCAAAAGCATCTCGTTTCTCAATCTAATAAAAATTCTAACAAAATCCTCGTATTGATAGCCAAGCTTGGAAATCTGTAATTCTTGCCCCTTGCCAAGAAAAAGCTTTAATTGATAATCTTCCGGGGTTAAACTGACGACTTCCCGATAAGAAAAAATATAAGTTCCCCATTTTTCCGGAAAAATAGAAAAATTTTCTTTATCCAAAACTATCTTAGCCGACGTTTCGGAAATTTGAACTCCTCTTTCGTTTTGTAAAACAATACTACCGCTTAATTCCAAAACTTTTTCATCCTCGTCTTTTTTATCAAACATTTGTTTAAATTATTTAAAAATAGAACTTGTTTAAAATCAAAATAATATTGGCCTTTATCAATGGATTCGGTTTAGATTTAGCCGTAATTATTTTCCAGTTGCCTGCAATTCCTGTAATCGCTGTATATACTTTAGTCCAATTTCTCCAGCATACTGGGGATTTTTCTCTAATTCTTTCCCGAAAGCAGTAATGCCCTCTTCGGTTATGCCATATTTCTTATATAAATCCTTCATGTACGAGGCAAAACCCATTGAATCATTTGGATGCTTTTGCGCGTAATAAGCAGTCTGAGCCAATATCTCTATATAAATTTCGTCGGTCATTTTTCCGCTTAGTTCAACAATTGGTCCGACTTGACTAGATGCGTCAGAAGGAATAATATCTGTCCCGCCGCCAGTCCCTCCACTGGGAATTATTCCTCCGCCAGGAATTGTTCCACCAGGCGCAAACGGGAACATTGTCCCACCTTCCTTTAATGTGTTGTAATATTCTTCAATATTCTCCTTGGTGCAATTACTTTTGGCTTCAGAATCTTGTATCCATTTACAAAAACTTGCATCTCGATAATAAATAGCTCCCATGCCGTAGCACATATCCTGTGAGTCTTTATCGGATTTCTTACATTCATTAATGAATTCCGATTTGCTCATCACCACTTCGCCTTTCTCTTTCATCATGCCCATGAGACTATCTTTATCTATTCCTCCGATGCCTATATCTTTTCCGGTAAAAAAATCTTTTTTAAAGCCGAAATAAACCATTCCAACAACCGCGACGATTAAAACGACCAAAATAATTCCTAATGTTTTTTTGCTCATAAAACTTTACTTAATGTATTAAATATTTAGCCTATTTAATTATGCCTTATTCTTGAAGTAAAGAGAAGAGGGTCTTAAATATTTTTTCCGTCTCTTCTTTATTTAAATATCCTTCTTGGGCTAAAACGCTGTTTACCGGAAGAATGTGCGTGGTGCGGTAAATTTTACCTTCAATTTTTTCCGTCTCAATTTTGGTTTGGGTTTTTGTTAAGGAATGGCAAAAAGTACTACCCGAGGGAAGAGTTGCCATCATGGTCAACAAATTACCGAAGATCACAAAATTGTTAACTCTGATTCCCTGACACATTTCTGTATATTTTGACGGCTTAACTTTTGATTGAGGAGGAAGCTTGACTTCGGGATCAAAACAGCCGCCGCCATTCGCTTCTATCGTCGTACCACTGCTTTTTACCGGCCGTGGGACCGGATATTGTTTGGCTTGTAAGTTTTCAGTTCGCACAAAAGCCGCCGGAAAACCCAAATATTTTGCTTCATAATACTCGGCTCCGATTTCTGCTTTTAATTTTTTATATTGTTCTTTAATTTGTTTTGACGCTTTTTCCATTACCTCTTGCATTTTAGGAAGGCCTTTCTCAAGCTGTTTCATCTGTTCTTTGGAAAGCGAGGATTTCATCGCGGATTTGTAATAATCACTTTTTAAAAGTTCGCCTAGGTTGCTCATTTTCACGCCCTCCATTCCTGGAATGGGCATTTCGGTAAAACCTTGCGTCGGTAAAATCTGAAAAGAAAGCATTTGGTTCTTGGCTGATTTTTCGTCAGAAAATTTGGCTATGGTAATAATGGCATCCGAGTCATATTTTCCGCTAACATCAACGTCTGCTTTCTGATATTGATTTTTTAAATTTTGAACGGACGCCATTGAAACACCGGATGTCAGACCACTTTCTGCCATCTTGGTCATACCTTCAAAAAAATCCTTCATTCCCGATCCTCTCCGAGTTGAAATCCCGTGGTAAGCTATTGATTCGGATTCTGAGATGCTTTTTCCTTCCCCATAGCCCTTGGTTAATTCGGGAGCGATATTAATTTCCGGATTGATGTGGCGAAGCCGAATAGTGATTTGATTTTCGCCCGCTTGGCGAGAAACTTCTTCCCAATTTCTTGTCGGTAGCCAATTTTTAGGAAATTCATTAAAATTCATAATTAATATGTCACTTTCAAAAACGCTTTATCGGGATTATTCGTGGAAAAAGTCAAAATCAAGAAATAACCTGGTTTATACGTTGTCAAATCATAAAGCCTTTCGTCCTGTGTTTTATAACCAAGGCCTTCAAAATAATTTTTCACCGCGGTTATATCGTCTTTGGTGATAATACGATCAAATACGTAATAAAGCATTGCTCCATCCATATTATCCGTCATCTTGACTTGATTGTTGTAAAGCTGATTCAAAATCAACAGAAGCTCGCTGTGGATAGTCCGACTCTTATCATTTATCAATTCACCAGGGATTGCTCTTTCATAATTAATTTGCGGCCAAGTTCTTGGCGCGGTTCCGGGAATGATTGAATTTTGAAGCGGAGTATCATAGGCGGAAACCTCGGGCGCGACGGGGCAGAGAGTGCTCTTAGAACTATTAAAAGGAGCGTAAGCAGTAGTTTTTGCCTTTTTGAAAAGAGAAAACTCCGGTTTGCGATTTGTTAATTTGATTGAATAAGATTTTGCCTCAACGGTTAAATCATTGGCAATCGCGTAAGGCGTCATTGTTTCCGTAATAATACTACCGCTATAATCTATAATCCAATTTTTATTATCTTCAATATTACCGCTGGCGTCCAATTTCATCAAAAAACCATCTTTATAATAAGTAATGCTATCTAATATAACCGATTTGACTACGGCGGTTTCGTATTCGCCGCCAATAATGGCTCCGCTGTCAGATGTCGGTTTAATAACATAGTTGGTGACCCCGCGCTGCGGATTGACCACTTTTGCCCAGCTGATATTTAATTCCTGGTCTGTTTTCATCATAAAAATACCTGCGCGAAAAGCGTCTTGAGTGGCTTTAATGGTCGCTTTAACCTTTTTCCAGTCTTGCTGCGATTGTTTACTTTTGTCTTTTTCCTCTTTTGCCATCTCTGCTTCTCCGTATTTCTCATTATACCACTTGATCTGTTCGTTGGTTTCCCGTGTTTTTTCCCTATAATCATTATCTGCCCAAGCAATGGGGCCAACCATCATCATTTTATTATCAGTTGTCAAAGAAACTGAAAAATTTGTCATCGGCCCGCTAAACTCATTAAAACCCAAAGTTATTTTTTTAATCCATTCCAGATTGCCTGAAGAATCAAATTTAAATCCTACTAAAAGATTTTTTGGTTTTAGGGCAAAACTCTGCGCTAAACCTTGGTAATCTGGTATTAAGGATAAGGCCATGGACAAATTTCCTAAAACGATATAACCATTGTCTTGGGTTCTAACAAGGCCGCGGATAATACTTGCTCCTTGGCGCGCTTTCTTAAAACCGATCTCCATACCCCCGCCTGGTTTGACGACAACCACTGCCATTTCCAAAGGTATGCCCTCCATGCTTTTCGCCCATTCAAAATTAAAATCTTTGTCAAATTTAGCCAAGCCCGGATAGGTATCAAAATTATAAGGCAGTTCTTTTTCCGGGTTTGTCTCGGCGATATTTCCCGCCAAGGCATAGCCGCCGTCCGGCGTTGAGATTAAATAGGAATCATTTTTGCGAGAAATAAAATTTTTAATGTTTTTTGACCATTGAAGATTGCCATTCTGATCAAATTTAAAAACTTTGAGCGAGGCATAAGGTTGGTCCTGGTAAACATCAGGATCCTCTCCTTTTTTATTTGGCTCCAGATCAGCGATGGGGGCATAAAACAAAAAACCATTGTCATTGGTTTCCAGTAAAGAATTTTTTGCGTCTTCGACGAAGGCGGTAAAAGACTTGTTCCAAAGCATATTGCCATTTTTATCTAATTTGGTGAACATTATTTTATTCAACTCAATATTATCCGCATTCCATTCCGCGGCTTTAATAAAACCCCATATCTTAGAAACCATTAGATATCCGCCATTTTTCAACTCAATAATTGATTGAACGTCTTCGTCGCCCCGAAGATTCCCGACACCGCGAGAGTTCGTGGTTTTCAAAAATTTGAGCCACTGAATATTGCCTTGTTTATCAAGTTTAGCCACAAAACCATCCGGCGGGATAAACATGATATTAGGATCTGTCGTGCCGGAAACAATATAACCGCCATCTTTGGTCGGCCAAGCGCCGTTAATTTTCGTGAATACTAAAAGGCGATATGACTTGAGAAAAGTCGTATTAGGAATAGAGAGAGAGCAACTTGCTTCGTCGCCAAGAACAGGAATGCTGTTGACGGTTACCGCGGCGATATTCGGTATCGGTATAATAACCTTGAGCGCGGCAATCGGAATTTTTCCGCATATCAAAACTGCGATAATACAAACCCCGACAATACAAACTGCGATAATAATATTTTTTCTCATTTGAAGCACGAAGATTTTAATATAATTCTATATTCAGTATAGCGCAAAAAAATAGTTTCTCAATCATCTCTTTTTGAAGGTTGTCTATAAAATCGATTAAGAGTGAAAGTTTCTATTGTTTCTATTTAAAAAAGGCGAGGCTTTTAAATCAGGAGCAGGGAAAGTCTCGCCTATTTTTAAACCGATATTTTATGACTGAATGGGTTGGGAAAAAATTATCGGGTGATTTTGATGGTTGCGCCAAGCTCTGGAACACACGCGCCGATAGTGATTCTACCAGCGGTGTTCTGAGAAATATAATAAAGAGTTTTGGCATCTGTCCCGTTTTTTAGATCCTTGGGAATTTCGCCGATATAATCAGGAGCTATACCCGTAGTAAGATTCTTACAAGCAGCCTGTAAAGTAACTCCGCAAGTGGCAGTACTGCAATCGCCTGCATCAGTGCCGATTAGATAGTTATTGCCATCTCCAGCCGGTACGCCAACGGCATGAGTACCCGTATTATCCACCTGATATTTGAGAATTGCGTCAAGCAGATTTGAGGTATCTGTCCAGCGCTTGGTATTCCGAGCTTCGGCAAAACGTTTGGCCGGATTAATAGCCACGAAAACGATGCCAGCCAAAATGGCAATAATGGCTATCACAATGATAAGCTCTACCATAGTAAAACCAGCTCTATTTTTCTTTAAATTCATAGTTATAAATTTTTTATAATTATTTAAACGACCTTTCATGGAGTTGCTGCTCCATTATATTATTATATTTATTTATTTTAATACCCTCTACTAGATTGTCAAATTGATCAAATATAAACTTAAATCCGATCAGAAAAAAAAGAGCCTCTACTATTAAAAGAACGGCAGTAATCCAGAGTTTTATTTTTCTCTCAAAAAACACTCGTAAAAATGATTTTTTCTTGCCAATTAACGGCAGAAGATTAATTCCCGCCCTGTCTGGCATATCTTGTAAGCCCCTTAAGGCTAATCCTATGACGTTTTCGCAAGGGGCGAATTCTTTAATTTGTTCGGAAATTTTTGATTTTCCTAATTCAACCTTTACGTTTAAATTCTTTGAAAAATAAGAAGCAATTTTGGGCATCCTCGCGGAACCCCCCACTAACAAAATTTTTTCTACGCTGAGAGCAGATCCATTTTGAACGGAAACCCCTCCCTGGCAATATTCTATGAGCTCTTTAATCTTCTCTATAATTGGTAAAATTTCTTTTTTGAGAACCTCGAATACTCGTTGGTCGCCCTTATCATCAAGACCATAAGTTATTTTTAGTTTTTCGGCTTTTTCAAAATCAACCCCCGCTTCTTCGGCAATGGCTTGAGTAAACTTATTACCAGCGACATTGATGGTAGTTGATGTTTGCAACTCGCCCGATTGATTAAAAATGCTTAAATTGGTGGTTCTGCCTCCAATATCGGCCACCATAAAACTTTCCTTTTCAGCCCGAGGCTGATCCGCCTTTGGCGGAAAATCTCCAATTTCAAATAAGACCCTTCCTATACTTAATGATTCCATATCTACGGCTACCAACTCGAGCTTGGCCTCTTTTATAACTTCTAAATAACCATTTATGACCTTTTTACTAACAGCCGCAAAAAAGATATCGCCATTTTTATAAACAATAAAATCATTATAAGTTTCTTGCAAGTCTATGGGAATAATTTTAGAAGCTTCAAAAATTATTCCTTCTTTTATATTCGCGCCTTTTAGGATCTCTGAGGATTTAAAAATATGAATAAAACTTCTTGATTCGGGCAGAGAAATGATTACTTTTTTAGAAGCGATTCTTTTCGGTTTAGCTTTTACCCAAGCTTCGGCTATTTTTTCAGCTAAAACTCCTTTGTTTAAAATTATGCCATTTTCAACAATGCCCGGCGTCAATTCAACCTTAGAATATGATTTAACGCGAATTTCGCGCCCCTTGTTAAATAAGAGCAAGCACTCTATAGAATGGTCGGAAACATCAAGGCCAAAAATTGATTGTTCGGCAAAAATTTTCATATTTCGCGCCAGCTTAAAATTTTTTTATTAGTCAAATCAAATTCGATTGTTATTTTTTTGGTAAACTGGTTAAATTTACCGCTTGCGATAATAGTTGGATTTGAATTTGATTTATCTATACTTATATTACAATCTGTTCCGTTTACGGTCAAATCCCCGCCGTTATAGTCCTGGTTCCGAATCAACTGAAGCAAGGCTTCGTCCATACACGCTTTAGCGCAATTCAACGCTTTGGCAGATTGGGAATAATCAGCTCCCATTCGCATCTGACCTATGCCTGTTAGAGCAACGCTCAAGGCAATGGACAGAGTAATAGCGCTGATAATTAGAATAGTTATCAGCAGAGTAGCTGCTCTATTTTTAGAACATTCAAGGTACGCTATTCGCATACTATTTTCTAATAGAGGAAGCTGTTTCAGAAGAAATTTCAGCCGCCCATCTAAGATTTTGGGTAGGATTAACATGTTTTATGGTTAAATTAATTTTAATATTTTTTGGTTCAAGGCCGCGAGTTAAATTAGTTAACTTAAAATTGATTATATCAATCTTGTTAGAAGTTAAATCTTTGGGGTCGCTGTCTCCGTCTTTAATTCTTAGTTTGTGAATTTCAACATCCTGCCCGTTAATATTAATAATTTTAACAGGCGCGTCAAAAATTATGTCTTTGCCAGGATATTTAAGAGTAAGTTTGCCGGATGAAACATTGAAGATGGAATCCATCGCAGAGACATCATCTGCTTCTCGAATTGCTTGGGTAATTTTTTCCAACCCAAAACGTAGATTTTGTTCTACCTCTTGGTTGGCTTCGTTTTTAATTCGGGCATTAACAATATTCCAGACAAAACTAATGCTAACCACGGCTATCAAACTTACTAAGGATAGATAAATAATCAATTCTACAAGAGTAAAGCCTGTTATAATTTTCAATTTACTCTCGACGAAGTCGGGACAATTTTCAATTTTCATTAAATTCTCAATTTTATAATTTTCTCCGCCAGCTGGCGGATTAAGGACAGCTGACTATTTCTATTGGTGTGGGGTTAAAAGTAGCGCCGGTGAAATCTTTTCCACAATAAATTAAAGTGATAATTCCTGGTTTTTTGTTATTTTTAATATCTATGGCGGAAACACTGCTGTTTAAAATATTTAACCGATTAGCGCTAAGAGAGATTTTACCGCCAACCGCGACTCCAGTAATTCCCCAGCTGTCAACGGTAATATTAGTATTATTAGAGGAGGCATTTGCGGTCTTAATCTTAATAATGCCTGCCCTTCCGTGCCTGCCATAAGTATTCGCGTTAATTTTTCCGCTATTTACAAGTTCTTGACACTCAATATTAATTGTTCCGGCGTCCGGTTTTTCACTCGCTGATTGCACATTTAGAGCATCAACGGAAATTTCACCCTGATGGTTGAAATTTGTTGTCTTGACAGTAGCTATTCCGCCAAGACTGTTTGTACTTGGCGAGAAAGTATATCCCCAAGCTCTCATCTTCCCTGTTACAGGTATGTTCAGATCAGTTGCCTCTATATTAATTGAACCGCCATTGGCTGATAATCCTATTGGTTCTAAAGAATAGCCATTAGCCGAGATTGTTCCGACTATTTTTACCTCTGAGGCCGTGATATTAATAACTCCTCCATTGCCATTTGACAAGGCGCCCTCGGCTGTTATTTTACCTCCGTCTTCAATAATTAAACTGCAATTCGTAGTAATAGTTAAACTAATGGGATTATTTTTAGAATCGGCCTTTAGGTGTCCGCCTGGTTTAATAACCACATCCTTACCCGACCAGTCTAGGACGGTGTCTGCGCCAAACTCCACCACAGAGGATATCTCATATAATTCGCATTTTGAGCATCTAGTTTTGACGGGATTCGTCCAATTGCTTAAATAAGAAACTAGTTCCGTGATTCTTGGTTTGGACGAAACGGATTTCCAAGTTATTTTTGAAATCACTTTCTTAATATCGGGATCAATTACGTCTTGTCCTGGAAGTAAGCCGCAGAAATTATTCTGGCGAGATAGAGATTCAATAATAATTTCTCTAGCGTAAGGACCAATGTTTTCAAGAGAGCCCTGAAACTCCCAAAAACCATTGGCATAAGTCAATCCGTGGGAGCCATTGGTTAAATTTTCCCAATTATAATTCTTAATGGCTCGCGCCGCCTCTATCCCCTCGCCAGCCAAATGACTGGCTTTAGTTTCTTGAGCAGCCTGAAAATTGGATTGGTAAGAACCCAAAGTCAGAGTTATAAGAGCAGCGGCTATCATAACGAATAACCCCACTCCAATTGAAATTTCTATTAATATTTGGCCTGACTTATTAGTAGTCATTCGTGATAGAATTAGTACGATTAGTAAGTCTCTATTACCCCGTATTCATTAATGACAATGTTTTTTGTGGTATAATTTAATCCCGATATAGTTAGAGATCCGTATTGATCGGTTTTGCCGCTTGTTTTTTCAAACACTATTTCGCTCGCGCCGCCACTCAAATTAATATTTTTAATTCCGGCTGATTTTGGCAGCTCTGTCGCCAAATCGTAGGACTGAACCCTATCCAGGAAATTGTCGCCCTTAAAAAAAATAAATTTATTATTGCTTGTATCAAAAAAAATACCCCACTTGCTGTCTCCAGCGCCATTTATAGCGTTAGCCTGGGCTTGACGCAAGACCTGAATTATTTCCGTGGTTGAAATGTTAAGATAATTGGTTGTCAGAAAAAGGCGCAGGACAGGAAAGGCCATCGCAATTAAAATACTAAAAATCGCCATAACCAAGAGGGTTTCGATTAAAGTAAAAGATTTTGCCATAATTTTTAAAATTTACGAGTCTGAAGGACGATGGAAATTTTATTAAAATTATGAGCACCCGCCCAAATTTTACCACTGAATATCAGATGCCGCATATATTTTTAAAATTTCTCTGTCTTTGATAATCTATCTGAAACACAAGGGCAAAACTTGGGCGGGTAAAGGTTTTGTAGCTAAATTTTCTGTGGTCTTCGCCCTTGAAAATTTAGACAAAGCCCTTTAGATATTCATACCAGCAGTTATTTGATAGATGGGGGTAATAATAGCCAAAGCCACAAAGGCGACAACTACACCAATAACGACAAGAAGCATCGGCTCTAAAACATTGGATAAATTTTCGCTGGCATAACTAACCTCTTCCTCATAGAATTGAGTTAAATAAAGAAGAGATTCTTCTAAACTGCCGGTTTTTTCGCCAATTTCAATTATTTGAACCGCGATCCCGGGAAAGAGGAATTGATTTTGAAGGCCGCTGGATAAAGTTTTTCCCTGTTCAACCTGACCGATCAGAGATTTGACATATTCGCCATAAACAAAATTATCAGTGCTCTCGGAGGTAATTTCAAGACTCTCTTTAATAGGTAATCCGCTTTTAAGAAGTATGCCCAGTGTTCTGGTAAAAATAGCTAAGTTATGATCGCGAGAAATCCGCCCCATTAAAGGTAAACGCAGGGCTAGTCTATGGAAATATGGTTTGGCGAATTTTTGTTGACTAAGCCAGACAAGCGCTCCAATTAATATTAAAATGCTAAAAACCATCCAAAGGCCATAACTTTCAGAAAACCCAGCCAGAAATAATAGGATCCGGGTAGCGACAGGAAGCTTAATGTCTAGACTGCTAAAAACTTGGGTCAATTTCGGTAAGACAAAAAGAGCCACCGACAATCCGACTCCGATAGCTATTACTAAAATAAAGACCGGGTAAAGCATGGCTCCGCGTATTTTTCTGCGTAAAACCATGGTTTTTTCTAAATATTCAGATAGATAGGAAAGGGTTTTTTCTAAGGTGCCTGATTTTTCTCCGACTTTAATTAAATTGAAAAAAATAGGCGGGAAGACGCGAGGAAATTTTGCCAAGCTTTCAGCTAAAGTTTGCCCTTCTTGCATACGGACCAGAATCGCCTGAATTACTTCTTTAAAATATCCGCTCGCTTGCTGCTCTAAAATTTTAAAACCAACCGACAAGGTTAACCCTGCCCTAATCATAAGCGAAAGATGTTTTACGGCAATAATTTTCTCTAAAAGAGATACTCGTTTAAAAATATTCATATTAATCTCTAATTACTCTTAAAATTTCTTCTAATGTGGTAATGCCGTCGAGCATTTTAGAAATGCCGTCTTCGAGCATAGTCGTCATTCCGTTTTTTATGGCCATAGCCTGAATTTCGCCGGAGTCAGCTTGTTTGGTGATTAAATTTTGGATATTTTTTTCTATTTGAAGTATTTCAAAAATGCCGATTCTCCCTATATATCCGGTGTGCCCGCAAAGCGGACAACCCTGACCCCGGGAAAGTATGATTTCTGTTTTTTCTTTCGCTTTTTGGGTTATTATATCCTGGAGCTCGCCAAACTCCGCCAACTTCACGGAATATGTTTGACTGCATTTGGGACAAATTTTTCGCACCAATCGCTGGGCAATAATAATATTAACCGAAGAAGCAACTAAAAATGGTTCAATTCCCATATCTATAAGCCTGGGCAAAGTGGTAGCGGCATTGTTGGTATGGAGAGTAGAAAGCACTAAATGACCGGTCATGGCCGAGTTTACGGCGATAGAAGCAGTTTCTTTGTCTCTAATTTCTCCAACCATGATAATGTTCGGATCCTGCCGAACAATAGAGCGCAGACCGGTAGCGAAAGTGAGCCCTGCCTTAGGATTAACCTGTATTTGATTAACCCCGTCCATATCATATTCTATGGGGTCTTCAATGGTGGTGATATTAACTCCTGATTTGTTAAGCAGTTTTAAAATAGTGTATAAAGTGGTGGTTTTTCCGCAACCGGTAGGACCGGTTGCTAAAATCATACCCCAGGGTTTTTTGATATTAGTTTCAATAATTTTGAAATCTGCCGGAGAGAATCCTAAATTACTTAAGTTAAATTGTCTAGTCCTTTCCGCTAAAAGCCGCATAACTACTTTTTCTCCATGAGTGACAGGAATAACAGAAACCCTGATTCCAAATTTTTCTCCATCGCATTTAATTCGAAATTTACCATCTTGAGGAACAAAATGTTCGTCAGTGCGGAGATTAGACAATATTTTTATCCTGGCAATTACTAATTGGTGAATATCTTTGTCAAAGGTGAGCACTGGATGCAAAACCCCATCTATTCTAAATCGGACATCTGTTTTAAGCTCTTCTGGTTCGATATGGATATCCGAAGCCCGGTTTGTATAACCGTATTCAAGTAAAGTATCTACCAGTTTTATAATCGGAGGGCTTTCGGGCGCCTTGCCCCTAGCTTCTTCAATCTGATTCTCAATAATTTCTTCAAAAGCGACTTTTAGTTCTTTTTTGTAATATCTTAGCGCTTCTTTAATTTGACCTAAATAAGTATAAAAAGACAGAATTTTCTCGCCGGTTTTTTTCTCAAGCCACTGAATCATTTCTAAATCATCCGGCCGAGCCATAGCCACTTTCAGGCCATTTTTATCTCGGGCGAAAGCGACAATTTGTCGATTTCTAGCCACGACTTCAGGAATAATCCGAAGGACCTCTTCAGAAATGGGTTCAGTTTTTAAATCAACAAAGGGGACTTTAAATTTTTTGGCAATCAATTCCCCTAATTGTTTAGGAGAAATTAAATCTTTTTCTATCAGCAAATCTTCAATGCTTTCACCTTTATGTTCCGCCTCTTCTTGAATAGCGGCAAAATCAAGCTTCCCGAGCCGTCCCTCTTTTTTCAATAAATTTTTTAATTCTTTAAGTTCCATGATTAAA
>JBBTUI010000015.1:0-6913 GCA_038063835.1 Patescibacteria group bacterium
TTCATTTTTAAACTTTACACTGTCATTTTCCATTTTGATTTTTACATTTTAAATTCTGGGCTTTTGAAATTGATTAGGTCAATTAAAAATTTTAACGGGGGTTCATCTGTTAATTAAATCATTAACAATTTCTCTTATCCTTTTTTTAATTTCCGGATCGTCAACTCCGCGAGTGCGATTGCCTTGTGATGGCCGCAGATTAATCATTGAATCAAACTCAATCCAATCGTCGCCTTGAATCTCTGGATAAAGATTAATTCCCCAAATATTTTGTTGTTTTGAGCCATTTTCAAGTAGCAACCCTTCTTCGTCTGAATGAAGCTCGCCGTCAATCGCCATAATTTTTTGCTCCACATCTACAACGGCCTTGACAAAATTGCCAAACATTTTTTGCGCCAAATTTTTTAACTCCTCAATGGAAATTTTATCTTTAACAATTTGCATAAATATTTTATTCGGTTAATTCGTAATTCTTTTCTGGTTCGTTGTTTTGTATTTTTCGCTTTTAGCTTTGCGCTCTACGCTTCAAGTTTCGCGCTCCAAATTTCAAGGCTCCAGGCTGTACGCTTTGCGCTCTACGGCTTACTTCACCCTCATTACTCCCGCCTCTCCTCTCTCGCGATGATCGGGCTGTGTGCAATAAAAAATATAATTACCGGACTTAGCGGGCGCGACAAAAGAAACGCCACGGGTTTCACCGGCCAGCACGCCGAGATAAACGTTTGATAACGAAGGATCTTCAAATTGAACAGTGTGCATAGAATTCGTGCTGGTTAAAATCAAAGAAATGGTTTCGCCGCGATTAACCGTAAATTCTTTAGGCAAAATTCCTTTCGGACTAATTTCCAGATTAAACACATTTTCTTTTTTTGAAACTTCTTCAATTTTTTTTTCGTCCATGGGCAAGGTTTGCTCCGGCGCCACGGGATTAAATTTACCCAAAGCCGAATCCTTTAATTTTGGCTCTTCTGGTTTTTCGGTCGCGAGATTATCAATGAAAAGATTGCCCTGATTTTGGGCATTATCGCCCGGACTAACCGGCGATTTTTTATTAGGCGATTTCGCCAAAATAAAAATAACCGCGATGAGTATTAAAATACCGGAAATTATTATGATTTTTTTGTTTTTACTACCCGAGAACAGGCTCATATTATTTAATTACGAATTAGAAATGACGAATTAATGACTTAGATATGGAATTAATATGGAATTATAGAATCCATCCTGAGCGAATAATTCATCAATATATAATTACTCTTTATTATACTAAAAAATACCAAAAAAAACAGGGGGGTGTTGATAACTCAGTAGTCAAGACGGTCAAAACAGGTCAAAACAGGTCAGACCTGTTACAGGTCTGACCTGTCAAACTAACCCAGCCCGATCAAATTTACTCCAAAATTAAATCGCCTAAAACTTCGTCTGTTTCGTCTGTTTCGTCCGAATAATTTTCAACAAAGTCTTGATAAGATAAAAAATCTTGCGGGTCATCTTTTTGGGCTATTTTAAAATAACGCATGATATCGTCTTTGAACAACCATTGTGTTTTTCGTTGGCCCAAATAGTCAGCATAACTAGAATAAGGATAATCTTCCAATTTAGTTAAATTAAATTTTTTTAAAACTTCTTGGGGGTTGCGATGAATGTAGCGAGTTAAATGTAAAAAATAATTTTCTTTATCAAGTGAAACTGCCTTGTATCGACCCTGAAACAACGAACCTATTCGTTCGTATTTTTCATTAAAATATCTTACATAAGCATTAGATAATCGTTTCACAAATTCGGTCATCGCTTTTTCGTCTAACTGCTTCAACATTAGATGAAAATGGTTTGGCATTAAACAATATGCCATTAGTCGGATCCTTTTGTGGAGATCAAAATCATTGAAGTCGAGTCGAACTCTTACGGGTAATTTTTTATGAATAGGATTTTCTGGCGACAATAAATAAGACTTTAAATAATACAAGAAAACTTGATAATCTTGATTATCAAGAAAAATATTGCGTTTCTCCACGCCGCGATTATACACATGATAAATCCCCTCCTGAACATAAATTTTTATCGTATTTTTACTAGGCATATCAATAAATTTTAATAATTTAATAATTTTCTGACCATATTAGCCTAACCGACCCGCTTAACAGGTCAGACCTGTAACAGGTCTGACCTGTTTTAAGCTACAAGTCTATTGGTTCGCGATTTGCCACTTCAAGGCGGTAAAATTTAATTGACGCCGATAACCGCTATATTGACCAACTGTTTTTATTTGAAAACCCGAGGGAATGCTATAATCGCCATTCGGCGGCTGAAAAGTAAAAGTTTTATTGATGCCGCTTAAATTATTTATCCTAATATAGTAATAATAATTACTCATATCTAAAGTAAGAGTATAGGGCAGCGTAGTAATTAAAGTGTCCGTAGCGTTATCAATGTCGCAAGTTTGGGGAATACTGCCTTTTTTAGGACAAATCGTAATATCCGCCACGTAAGCAGTGGAGGTAGTTTGATTGATAGTAATTGATGCCGGATAATTAACGCCGTTTAAGTCCAAATTAATGACAACTGATTTTCCTGATGGCGCGCTAATCGACCACGGCGAAGCATAAGTGCCGGATCGGTTAATGGTGATATCGGCATTAGCCACGGAAAAAGTCGGACCATCGGTCCAAAGCGAGCCGCTTTCAGCGCAATTTGTTCCCACCGAACAATTAAGCTTGTTGATTTTATAGGCTGATCTTTCCGTTGCCGAGGAAGCGGCGTAATAAGCCATTTCTGATCGCTCCATTCCCTTGTTCACTTTCGCGTTACGAACGATTGTTTCGGAAACCGCTATAGAAGCGGTTAACATAATGCTCATCAAGAAAATAACCAAAAGAAGAGAAGCGGACTTCTTGGAAGATTGAAGCTTGAATCGTGGAGCGTGGAGCATTGTCATATTTTTTCGTTATAACGATTGCTAATTGTTTCTTCCATCCTTAATAAGCGTTCTCCTGTTTTTTCTCTTAGTCCTTTAAGCTCTAGAATGATGGTGGCGCGCGGGATATTATAAATAATCGAGCCATAACCAAACGGATTAGAGGTCGGCGTAATATAAAAATTTAAAAGCCTGACAAAAACATCACTGCTACTCACGGGAAAAAAATTACCCGCGCAATCGGGACAGCTTGAACTATTACAGGTTTGGTTGTAAGAAGACAGCTTGCATTTTAAAACATAGCAAACAGAAGAACTGCAATCACTGCCGTTGGCCAATCCTTTTTTATAAATAACATAAGGATAACCGTCGGTGGATTCCGAATTCTTGAGCGCTAAAACATTAACAGGATTAGTGATGCCTCCAGCGTAATAATCGTAATTGATTAAATCTTGCCTGATATCTTTAGCTAAAACCGACATCACTAATTGCCCGTCTTGTTGGAGGTTGGCGGCGGCAATAATCTTTTGTTGCGGACCGATAACATAAATATAAATTCCGACGGCGGAAATTATCAAAATAGACATAATGGATACTGAAACCATCATCTCGATGAGCGAGAAGCTCAAAGCATGAAGCTTGAAACGTGAAGCGTGGAGCCCAAGGCGTGAAGCTTGTCCGCCTAATGCGGATCCGCCTCTGACGGAAAACTTGAAACTCATTTTAAAAATTTTGAATTTTAGATTGTCATTTTGCATTTTGATTTTTGCATTTTGAATTTATTACCGGTGCCAGTTAGTGAAACGCGCCTCAACGCGCGCCGTATACGGACGGCCGCGTTGCTGCCAATAAACACGAGAGGTGATTTTTTTCTCCACTTGCGCCCCGCCCGTACAATAAGTGCCAACGCAGATGCTTTCAGAATCGCCGTCCGCGATGGTTATCATCCGCCTTAAAGGCGTTAGAACATAACCGCTGGGACAACCGGAATCATAATTAATATAAATACCGGTAGTTTCCGAAACGCACAATTGACAATTATTACAAGCCGTGATATTAGAATTATCAGCCGCGGTTGATAAGGCGGTGGTGTCGTATTGAACGACATAATTCCCGTTGGTATCCAAGCCATAAGGCCAGACCTTATCGCTGTTTAATAAATTGCCGCCGTAGATCGCGTAGACTACCTCAATTCCTTCTCGCGCCAAAGCATTAGAAATCACGGTATCCATCCCTTGACCCGACAACTGCAAAGTATAATAAGCCATAGAGATAATAGAAATAATCGCGCTAGACAAAATGCCGATTGCCACTATTACTTCAATTAAACTTTGACTGCTACGATGTTTCATTTGTAATTCGTAATTTGCCAGCCCGAGGCTGGTCCGCCTTGGGCGGATAATTTATCTTATAATATCTATTTGTCCCGTTGATCTTAATCTAATAATTTTTGAAAGGATGGTTTCTTGATTGTTGTAAATACTTACGTCTTGAGAAGTAGTTAAGGCGGTGCCGGTAACATTGGAAGTTAAGGAGCGATAAACATAACCTTGAGACGGCGTATAAACAATACTCAAGTCTGTAGAGTCTGCAGGGGTGATTGTTAAATAACTTGGTATGTCAATTGACTGGACCAATGTGTCGCTGCCGCTATCGTAACAGTAAAAATGCGGGTCGGAACTATGATTTTCGGCGAATAATTTGATTTGCGAAGCGCCGATATAAACACCATAAGCATCTGGCCGGATAGCGCCAATAAGCTCGCCGCTTAAAGCTTTGGCTTGGGCCTGACGATAAAGACCGGCTATTTTTTCTGTTTGAGCGATTAATGCATTCGCGCGCTCGCCTGTTCTAAAATTAGCAAATGTTAGGGTGCTTAAAATAGCAACAATAAAAACAACGACGATTAGTTCCACGAGAGTGAATCCTCTGTCCTGAAGCTTGGAGCGCGAAACTTGGAACTTAAAACTTGAAAATTGAGTCATTGAAAATTGATTAAAAATTGAAAATTGAAACTTGAAAATTGCGGAGCTTATAAGCACAACCTATCTAAGTACCATTTTATTATCAAGTCGCCCCAGAAAAGGGCGATAAAAGTTCCTGTTGCCAAAAATGGCCCGAGCGGCACCTGCGCGCCGATTTTTTTTCTTCCGGTTAACAATAAGAATAATCCGACAATCAACCCGATTAAATAAGCAATAAAAATAGCAACGATGATATTCGGCCAACCCAGAGCAAAGCCCATAAACAAGCCGATGCGCGTGTCGCCCAAACCAATTCCCTTGCCTCTGGTTATCAAATACTGAAGCAAAAAAAACAAAGCCGCCGCGCCGCCGGCCAATAAAAATTTCCAAATCGTCCCACCGAGAATAATATTAACGATCAAAGAAATAATCGCGGCCGGAACAACTACCACGTCTTCCACTAAAAGATATTTGAGGTCGTAAACAAAAATAAACAATAAAGTAAATAAAACAATCCAATAATTTAAAATTTTCAATGATTGGATAGTTGAATAATCGGAAAAACCCAAAAAATAAAAAGCAAAAACAAAAAGAATGGCGGTTGTTATCTCAACCACTGGATATTGCCAAGAAATCTTTTTCTGACAATAACGACAGCGACCGATCAACATAATAAAACTTAAAACCGGGATTAAGTCATACCAAGCCAAAACATGGCCGCAATGCGGGCATTGCGAACGCACCTTTCCGATAATCGGCTTTTGGTTATAAAGACGATAGATCAGCGCATTCATAAAACTGCCAATCGTCAAACCAAAAAGAAAAATTATAATATAAACAAAATAAAGCATACCAGGTAGTAGAAATTCGATGCTTCTTGGGGTGCGGTTATATTAAGAAAAGCGTTGGAAGCAAAAAATTAGTTATTTTATTAATAATGAAACCAGATAGTAGACCGAAGCAGAAAGCACTATCGAATTTTCACTACCTGGCATAATCTGTATTATATAGGAAATTGCCGAGATAGCAAAGCATTTCCCTGGAGCCTGGAGCCTGGAGCCTGGAGCCTGGAGCTTGGAGCCTGGAGCTTTGCGCTTTACGCTTTGCGCTTTACGCTTTGCGCTTTCAGAAGATTGGCTGCTAAAAAAATAGACAAAGGAGCTATGGTGATAAAATTACGTCCGACCACCGTACCATCCATGGCGAACTTAAAGGACGGCGTCAGAAGATAGATCAGAAAATAAGACAATACCGATCCCAAAATAATTAATAGAAGATATAAATTATGATCCTTTTTTAATTGTTTCAACCGTATAAATAAAATTAAAACGAATATACCAAACCACAAATTAAAAGAGCGCGCAAAGAATATTTGAAATAAAACCGGCGAAAATATTTCTGGGTGAAATCCCAGCGAACCAAAACTATCATTAGCCATATTGCTATAGCCCAAACCATAAAATAATTTATAAAGCATCCACGGCCAAAAGATAACGGAAAAAATAATAAAAAATATAGCCAAATCTTTAAGATGAGTGCGTATTTTTTTCTCTTTTAATAAATATAAAAATAGGATTACAAAAATAATAATTGCCAGAAATAAGCCCTCATTTTTTGTCCAAGCGGCCAAGCCGGAAAAAATCGCGCTTAAAATGAGCCATTGTTTCCGTTGATTTTGAAAATAGAAAAACATAAACACGGCCGCGCCAGTAAAATAAAAAGCGAGCGGTAAATCGGCATAAGCATTGAAACTATGATAATCTATGAGGGGCAAAGTCGCCAGGATCGCCGCGAACAAAAGAGACAATTTTCGGGAGACGATTCGCCGCAGAGAAAAATAAATTAAACCCACAAGCGCCAAAAAATACAAAGAGAACAATAAATTCACCGAGGCATCATTAATAAGGTTGGTGTCGATCTGCCTCAAAAAAGCTATATCGCCTATCGGCTTTTGCCAAAAATAAAACCATGTCATCAAAAGCGGAATATGCAAAGGATAATTAATATGCACGCCGCCCAAGAATAAATCCGAATG
>JBBTUI010000016.1:0-2803 GCA_038063835.1 Patescibacteria group bacterium
CCTTCGATACCGTTAATCGTCTCCGCTTGACGAACCGTGCCAGCATCGATAACCATATCGATATCATCGATGGTGATACTGGTCTGAGCGATATTGGTGGCAATGACGGCTTTCGGTTGTCCGTAGTGGGAAAAAACCTTGTCTTGCTCCTTTATCTCCAGTTCGCTGTGCAACGGAAGGATAACGGCATTGAGCCTCATCCTGTTGAGCGATTCGACGGTCTCGGCGATCTCTCTTTTTCCCGGTTGGAAAATTAAAATGTTGCGACCGCGGCGCAGCCAGTAAGCTGCTTCTCTGACTATCGTATCGTTCGTGGCAGACAAATTTTCCACCGGATACGTCCGACCCGGAATCTTCAGGATAACGGCACCGCCCAAATATTCGGAGAGTCTCTCCAGGTCAATGGTGGCGCTCATGATCACTAATCTGAAATTCGGATCTTCGTTGAGCCGGTTCTTGCTCCAAGCTAGGAGCGTTTCCATATTGACGTTCCACTCATGGAGTTCGTCAATAACGAGGATGTCATGGTTGATGGGATGATAAAGTTCCCTAACGAGCTCTAAACCATCTGTGCAGAAAAGGCATTGAACTTCCGGCGAATCGCAGCGCTCGAAAGCGGTGCGATAGCCGATCTTTATGCCCAACTCGGAACCATCTTCGAAAGCAACGCGAGCCGCCAACGATCGGGTCGCCAACCTTCTGGGCTCGGTCACAATAAGTTTGTAACCGCATTCCAGTAGATATTGAGGCACCTGGGTGCTCTTACCGGCTCCGGTTTCAGCGGTAATGATTACCACTTGGTTTTCTCTGATCGTTTCCAGGATCTTATCCTTAAAAGGATAAATCGGAAGACCAGTATTCATTATGGCTCCTTTTTTATTTACCCCGTTAAATTGCTCCGCACCGACGAAGTCGGATTTAACTGGGGTGTTTTTTAAAGATCTTTATATTTTATGATTAAATTTTAGCACAAAATTAACCTTTTGTCAAGGTGACAATTTATATGTTTTTTTAGAATAATTTTCTATTTTTTATCGAAAAACAAAAAACGGGCCCAAGACCCGTCTTTTGATATACAAAATTAATAAATATTACTATTATTTTTTAAAAAGTCTTTTTATAAACCTGGAAAATCTGACTATAAAATTAACTCGCTCCGCTTCGTTATTTTCTTCTGCCGCAAAACCACCAGCCAATAACATTAAACTTCCAAAAACTGCGCCACCTACACCAACCCACAAAATAATTTGAGCAATATGTCTTTCAGTCGCGGCATAATCATCAAAAAGAGCCTCATTCTTCAGCCCCAGAACACCCCACAAACCTATGCCGACCAAAACAACACAGATAATAATCAAAAAAGCGCCAACCCAAATTAATTGTTGTTTAGTGCCAAAACCACGAAAATACAACTTAAAAGACTTCATAATAGAATTTTATATTTATTA
Source organism: Patescibacteria group bacterium (assembly GCA_038063835.1). Taxonomy (GTDB): domain Bacteria; phylum Patescibacteriota; class Patescibacteriia; order UBA2591; family UBA4787; genus UBA4787. The sequence continues at coordinate 1,449 of JBBTUI010000016.1, forward strand.
AACATTTATTAAACAAAGACGCAGAGAATATTTTAATATAATCATTTATCAAACGTCAGATATTTACCGATTTCGGTTATTTTAATTTTTAAATCTTTTATCTTTTTTGCGGGAAACCATTATAAATTATTCTGTAGTTTTTCCCTCAAAATGCTCTTCCTCGTCAGCCGAAGCTTCGGCTTTGGTCTTATGGATTACGCCATCTTGATGATTCGGCGGAGAATAAAGAGTATAAAGTTTCATTTCTCCGCTCATTGAATTAATAACATTATGATTTGCGCCAGCCGGAATAATTATAGCCGAACCGTCTTTAATTTCACGCTCTACGCCGTCTAAAATAGCTATCCCCTCGCCTTTCTCAACGCGAAAGAATTGATCAAGCGTATGAACTTCCATGCCGATATCTTCACCGGGCTTTAAACTCATTAAAACTAATTGGCTATTTTTCGCCGTATAAAGAACCTGGCGAAAGTTATCATTTTTTAATGAAGCGTCTTCAATGTTTATCACTAATCCTGTCATAAATTTTAATTTACTTAATTATATAAATACGATGTTTTCTTTTTTAATATTTAATAAAATACTTAATTTTTGCTTGCGAGCGGAGAGAGTCAATCAATGACATGGCCGCATCGCTCAACTTCTGCTGGCGCATTTGTTTTTTGAGTTGACTTTTATATTCTGCTTCTTCCCCGTTAGGAATTTTGATTTTGTTATCCTGGATATATTGTTCTATTTCGCTATCAACAACTTGTATCTTGTCTGCGGCAATGAGGTTCTCCAATTTCTTTTGGGTAATAATTTGTTTTATAAAATCTTCTCGAGAAACGCTTTGCGCCGCAAGCACTTGGTTTAATGTTCCGCCTTGGGCTTTAATTTGATCATCAATAATTTTTATTTCCGTGTTCAACTCATCGCTACTTACCGTAATTCCTTTTTTACTCGCCTCATTATCAATAAGTCTTTGGACAATGAAAGAATCCAGCGCTTTTGCGCCTGACACTTTTTCAAGCGCCGCAATAACAGCGTAACGGCTTATAGGAGACCCGTTGACCGTAGCCGCAATAAATAAACCTTTAAAATAAAACCCAAGCACCCCGATTACAATAACAATGGCGATAATAACCAAAAGTTTTACGCTGATGATTCTACGCTTTTTGGTCTCTGCCGGCGCGGTCTCAGGCGCTAACGATGGTTGCGTTATTTCAAGATCATTTTCCATAACGAAATATGTTAATTTATTAATTTACCCCCATGCCAAATTTATTAAAATTTAGGCACAAATTTTAATCCCTTAAATTTGTAAAAGTATCTTTAAGAAATAATTAAAACCAGTCAAGTTTGGTGTGGGGGTT
>JBBTUI010000017.1:0-2118 GCA_038063835.1 Patescibacteria group bacterium
CGTGACCATCACCTTGGCGCTCGGAATGGTCGCGCCGCTATCATCGCTTTTTAAAATTCCGTATGGACTGATAGTCAAAATCGCGTCGGGTTTGGTCGGGTCAAAAACCAGACTAATCGCGTCTCGACCGTTCGGAAAAGCAGCCAAAGACTGATCTAAACTTTGCCAAGAACTCCCGCCATCGCCTGACCGCCAAATTCCATTGGTATTGGTTAAAACATAAACGATGCCTGTGTTGCGTGGATTGAGATATATTTTCCTGACGCGGGCGCGAAAATCGTTGATAGTCGCCCAGCTAAGGCCACCGTTGCTGCTGCGCAATAATCGTCCATCGGAAAGTCCGGCGTAAATTTTATTGACATCGCCCATATCTACCGCCAAAGAAGAAATCTCTGTGACTGGCGTCGCGTCTAAATAAATATTTTGCCAACTGCGGCAACAATCGCCGCTTTTATAAACTCGGTTGCCCATACCGACATAAACAACGTTTCTATTCTTGGGATCCAGCGCGATACTATTAATAATACCTTTGGGCAAACGATTGACCGACTGCCAACTGAACGCGCCGTCCAAACTCAAAAAAAGGCCGTTATCTTTGGTGGCCAGATAAAGAACTTGGCTGTCTTGGGGATCAAGCGCTAAATCAACAGCATCAACATTTGAAAGATTTTGCGCGCCGGGCGTGATTGATAAAATCGCCGTTTTCTGCTCCCAACGCTGGGCCTTGTCAACCGACTTGAAAACGCCGCCATCCGCTTGACCTGTAGTTATGGTGATACAACTGCCTCCCAAAAAAATAAAACTAACGCCCAGAACTATTGCCGATAAAAAGAAAATTTTCCTCATATAATTCAAAATATTTAATTTAAGTTAAGTTTATATATGATACATTAATTCTCTAAATATTCAAGTTTTTTAACCTAAAGACACGAACAAATTATCCAAAACAATCCTTTTATTGGCTGAGTAGCTTAAATATATTCGCGTCAAACGCAATTCTTCTAAAAAATCGACTAATTTATCCAAGGGGATTTCTTTAGCCAAAGATTTAATTTTTAAAAGGCGCGATTGCTCAATAACGGGCAAATCCAGTTGAGCCATAAGAATATCACGGGCTACTGATTCCCACACGGAAAAGGGAATGTCATTTAAATCAAGATCGGCGACAAAATTTAATCTTCCCACCAAATCAGCGGCTATAATTTTCAAAAACTTGTCGGCTGTGTCTTCGTATTTCTTTAAAAATAATTTGTCGCCTGCCAATCTTACGGCTATACCCGGCCGACCGAAAGAAAGCAAAGCCATCCGCGTAGCCAAATCTTTTTTAATTTTTAAATTATTTATCAGATAATTTTCTATGGTTTTTGTTTTAACCTGATTAAAACGGATTAACTGCGAACGACTGATAATCGTCGCGGGAATATTTTTTAAATCATTAACCAAAAGAATGATAACCGACCTTGGCGACGGTTCTTCCAGAATTTTTAAAAAAGAATTGGCGGCGGCCTGATTAAGATTTTCCGCTTCATTAATAATAGCCACCTTATAAGAATTATTAAAGGAACTGGAAGATAATTTTCCTTTCAATTCGCGCATTTGATCAATGGAAATATTTTTTTTGCTCTCCAATCGTTCAACCCAAAATAAATCAGGATAAAGATGCTCGGTGATTTGACGCGTTGGGATATTTTCGCCCAATAATTTGGCGGCGAAATACTCCGCCACGAATCTTTTGCCGAGATTCGGAGCGCCATAAAATAAATAAGCGTGAGACATTCTCCCGTTTTTAATGCTGTTTTCTAAAAATTTAACGATTTTTTCGTGACCGATTATTTTTGGTTCTGTGACTATTGGATGATTCATATCCATCATAAATTAGAATTAAGAATTACTTGCCCCGTTAGAGATTTAAATTAAATATATTTGGGGGGTTGATGAGAGCCGTAAGGCGGCTTCGCCTTAGATACTGCCTGAAAAAATTATCTTGGCTGAATCTCTAACGGGGTGAAAATTAGGAATAATGTTAAAATATTACAATGCTATAATGTTAACTATTCTATTTTAACATTTTTAGCGACAATTAACAAGCAAAATCTTAAACAAAAAGGGGCGCGTTTA
>JBBTUI010000018.1:0-4807 GCA_038063835.1 Patescibacteria group bacterium
TGGGCTATGGTCCAATCATTATTATGAACCACCACCTCCACGCCTTCTATCATTTCCGTTCCTGCGGGATTAGTCACGGTTCCGCCCAAAGTAGCAACCAGAAAAGATTGTTCGGCCACGGTTGTCATTGTACCGATGGTCGCGACTTGACTGGAAAGTTTGGCTGGAGCCGCTTTTACCGCGCCGGGTGGTGTGATAAATTCAACATTGTAAGCGGCGGTAGTATTATCCAGAAGCGCGTATTTGCCATTAGAATGCGTTTCAAATCCTATGGGCGCGCCCATTTGTCCGGACTGAAAAGCCTGAACCCTGGCCCCATCTATATCCGCGGCGGTGGTTGAAGTCACGCTGCCAACCATCACGGCTTGAGTGTCGGAATTCCACACGATAAATGGCTGAAAATCTGAAGACCGGTTAGGAATAAGATTAGTAATATTAACCTCGGCTCTGCCGCTAACTCCGGTTGGAATCGTAGTAACTAAAGTAGTGGCATTAACCGAAGAAACGGTTGAGGTGGCGCTGCTGCCCTCGCCGAATCTCCAGAGAACTTGGACAACTGACGTGGAAGTGGCAAAATTAATGCCGGAAAAAGTGACCTCATCGCCCACATTGGCGCAGGGATAGCCAAGACAAGTATCACCAGTTTGGGTATTAGTAATATAATTGATAATTGGATCAACCGAAGCTCCAACGGTGCCGGTAATAGTAGTAGACGCTCCGCCACCCACAAAGACATCAGTCGAAGTAACATGCCTAATTTGATTTGCTCCGATACTCAATTGCCAAGGAGTGTTTTGACTTAAATTTAAATTTTTTAAACCATAAATTCGCATTTTATTTCCAGCGGACATCAAGTCTTGGGTAGTCATATTATAAGGGTCAAATCTGCTCAAATTGCGGGTGGCTAACGGATCGCCGGTTTTAAAAACATTGTTACGCAGATCATTGGCCGCGACGGTTGACGCGCCAAGTTCAATTGAGCCATCTAAAGAGCCGGGTAACATTTGCACCGGACCGTCAAAAGTGATTTCCGCCGAAGTGGTGGAAACTGTTACATTAGTAACAGACAAGGCGGCAACTATGGATGGCGCTCCCATTGACCACAAAATAGTAGTCGCCATCATCGCTACCGAAAAAAACTTTTTTGTTTTTGACATAGTTAAATTTAAAACTTAATTAATTATTTTTTATTTAATAAACAAAAAACCTCCCTAAAAATAATAAATTTTATTTGTTTGTCGCTCTCCACTTCATTCAATAAATAAAAATTATCTAACGGGTAAATATATTAATTTAACAATACTATTATTATATAATAACAAACAAATGACAAGTGAAAGGCTGGGGGGGGTGTGGATAACTTAATTACGAAGCGTGGAGCATGGGGCGTGGAGCATGGAGGTTTTGACCGGGTCGGACCCAGTCAAGCCATAGAACCACGCTATTTTTGGACTAAATTTACTGTGATTGACTGCTCTTTGCCATCGCGTAGAATAACCACTTCAAAGGGATCGCTGAATTTTTTGTTTTGAACTAAATAGGTCAAGTCTTGATTATATGTTAGCGGCAGGCCGTCTGCCTTAATAATCACGTCGCCGTTTTTTATGCCGGCTAAATCAGCCGGGCTGTTTTTAAACGGATCGCCGTAAACAATGGCGCCGTTTTCTAAACCGCGGAAACGCTCAGAAATTAAACCCGGCGCTTCTTCAATTCTTAGATAATCAATGCCCAAATAATTTCGGCTAATTTTTTCTCCTTTCAAGACCTGCGGTAAAATATCTTGGAAGCGCCAAACGGGGATAATTTTATTCTGAAAAACCAAACCAACTAAAGAACCGTCCAAGCCGAAAACAACCGCGCCCTCAAAATTATCACTATTCAAATCTCGGCTCGCCAATAAAAAATCCGAAAAATAATCAGTAGAACGTATTAAGTCATCATTCTTTTTTATGGGGCGGAAATTTATCTGCCTGACTTCACTAAGATATACATTGTTTTGCTGATCAAAAATCAATATCTGCTGGCCGACCGCCAAATCATCTCTACTGGCTAATTTCGCGGCCGACAAATTGTCGGCGGTAGCTTTTAAAAAAGTTAAATTTGTAGAGCCGTCTTGGACTATTTTCTCGATAGGAAAAATTTTATTTTCGTTATTAACGGCTGCATATTTATTTTTTGGATCCAGTGAGTTGCTCGTTAACAGCCACCCGTTATTAGTTAAAATAACCGCCGAACCCTTAGTTTGGTTGGGGGTATAAATCTGGTCTAAAAAAGTTAAATTCTTAGAATTCGCTGATTCTTTAGATTCAAAAAGACGGACAAATTGCGGCTTAATAGTTTTAATTAACTCGTCCATGCGGACATCCTGAGTGACGGTCACCTTCTTTTCAGTGGTTAAATTAACTTCTCGGGCAGGGAAATATTTTTGCAAATTTATTTCGCCCACCAAAGGCAAATAAACGCTCTGCCGAGTCAAAATAAAAATAGCGCCCAGAGCGCCGAAGATTAAACTTAACAAAACGCGCAAAATAAAACGGCCAAAACCAAAACTTCTTGATTTCCTGGGCGAAGTCAACGGAGAAACTATTGTTTCTTGATAAAAATCTTTTACTTCTTTGTCAATTTTCAGGCGCTCCTTTAAGCCAGTGTCGGGTCGTCCAATTTTATTTATCTCCAAATTATCTCCATTGTTTAAGTCGTCGGCGATGGATATTTTTTTTGATACTTTTTCCATAAATAATAAATTAAATTAAAAATCATAATTTCTATTAAACCATTTAAATGGAAGGTAGTGGGCAAAAAATTTAAAACAATGTGCGCCTCGGAAATGACTAAACAAAAAATCAGAATGGACTGCCAATCATATTTAGAGATTGTTAAATTAAGTTCATTTTCCGGAGACAGGCGTTCAATATAAAGAAAAAAATAATAAAGCCAAAAAGTTAATAAAAAAATAAAGGGCAGAAGGAATATCGGCGGAACGCGATAAAACAAAGTTAGGCCGCTTAAAATAGAAAAACCGCAAAAACCTATAACGAAATTTAACCAAGGGGCTGAATTCTTAAAAAAATCATAGCGATAAAGACGCGGCTGATAAAAAAATTGGCGCAAATTTTCCAAAAAAATCCAAAATAAAAACGCGATAATAGCGGAAAAAATCAAGTGTTCGCTAACCCGAGAAATAAAAAATGTAAAAAGATACGCCGTTAAAGTAAATAAAATGAGCTGAAAAAATATCGGCCAATATCTCTTCAATCTATTGTCCAGGAAAACAATAAAAATCAAAATCAAGAAAACAAACAAAAGAATCAAGCCGATAAACAGAACATATTTATAATAAGGCCCAAAAAACCAGAAATTAAAAACCAAAAACAAAATTGAACTAATAACAACCGGAAAAATAAATGATGGATTTTTTAGCCAACGGATCATAGACTAGAAAATAGTAAGTAGAAAATAGAAAGTAGAATTACGAATTAAGAAACAAAATTTAAAAAGAGAAATTATGCTCATCTAATTTAATCCATACATTCTCTGTCTCGTTCAAGCGATAGATGTTTATATGTTCAACCATGTCTTTATCGGAATAAACACGATCAACTTTTATATCACTGCCTATCCTTTTGGAATATAAAACACGCTTGTCTAAAACCATTGGTTTTCTAATTTTTTCTAAACGAATTTTTCCGACTGGCGACACAAATTCAATCCTTTCCCTCTCGCCCATAATCTTTTCTCCCGTGTTATTTTCTTCAACCACAAAATCTTCTTTAACGTGGGCGGCGTCGCTAAATTTATTTTTTATCTTTTCAATTATATCTTCCCAATGTTCGGGGTTCATAGATTAGAAAATAGTAAGTAGAAAATAGTAAGTAGAATAAAACGAGAAAATAGAAAGTAGTAAGTAGAAAGTAGAAGATGGAAGACAGAATTTAGTCCGCCAGCTAACGGATTAAAATTAAGTATATCATAAAAACAAAAAATGAAAAGTTTTTATTGTTTTCCATGGGGGTTAGAAAATTCACAGCCGCAATAGTTTTGACGATAAAAATCAAATTCCTTGGCGCGCTCAATACTCTTTTTAAAACCGTCCTTTTTCTTGAAATCGGCTTCATAAAAATTTACACTCATTTCCGCGGCTAACTCAATCCCGAGCTTGTTAATGATATCAGCCTTTTTATGAGGGCTAACGGAAAGCGTGGTGGTAAAAAAATCATAACTATTATTTTTAGCGTATTCGGCTGTTTTTTTTAAACGAAATTCATAACAGCGGCGACAACGCTCTCCTTGTTCAGGCGAAGCTTCAAAACCCTTAATATAATCAAGCCAACCTTGATGATTATATTCGCCTTCAATTAATTTAATGTTGTAAACATCACAAAACTTTTTTACATCTGCCAATCTTTTTTCATATTCTTCGCGCGGATTCACCCTGTTAAATTGCTTCGCACCGACGGAGTCGGATTTAACAGGGTAAATATTTGGATTATAGAAAAATACATCAACCGAAAAACCGTCTTGCAATAATTTGGCCACATAAGAACCGCAAGTGGCGCAACATGTATGAAGAAGAAGTCTCATAAATTAAGAATTATAATCTTGGAGCTTGGAGCTTGGAACCTATAGCTTTATGCTTCGCGCTCCATGTTTCACGTTTCACGCTTCAAGTTTTTGGTTTTGGTTGATAATATTTGCAGCTTCGCAATTTATCCGGCAGGTAATCTTGTTGGACTTTTCCGTCAGGGAAATTGTGCGGATTCACCCTGTTAAATTGCTTCGCACCGACGGAGTCGGATTTAACAGGGTA
>JBBTUI010000018.1:4907-5557 GCA_038063835.1 Patescibacteria group bacterium
AAGATAATCTTTGCCATAACCCATTTTTTCGAGCAAAGGAGTCACGGCGTTGCGCAAATGAAGCGGCACGGGCAGATTCAGATATTTCTCTATATCTTCTTTAGCGCCCAAAAGCGCTTGATAAGTACGATTGCTCTTCGCGGCTGTGGCTAAATAAATAGCCACATGAGACAAAACAATTTCTACTTCCGGCAGGCCCACGAACTCCACGGCCTGGGCCGCGCTGATCGCCAATAACAAGGCCTTGGGGTCAGCATCGCCGATATCTTCAGAAGCAAAAACAATCATCCTGCGGACAATAAATCTCGGATCTTCGCCGGCAACAATCATTCTCGCCAAATAATAAACCGCGGCGTTTGGATCGCCGCCTCGCATAGATTTAATAAAAGCCGAAATAATGTTGTAATGTTCGTCGCCCAACTTGTCGTAACCGATATTCCGATGCTGCAGGGCCTCTTTAATCAACTCTGCGCTTAAATGATAAACGCGCTGTTTGTCCGGTTCAACAATCTTAATGGCGATTTCCAGGGCATTCAAAGGAACGCGAGCGTCGCCGTTAGAGCTTTGAATCAGAATCTCTACGGCTTTTTTGTCGAGTTTTATTTTATATTTTCCCAACCCGTCTTTTTTGTCGGTTAAAGCGCGCTTAA
>JBBTUI010000019.1:0-1090 GCA_038063835.1 Patescibacteria group bacterium
TAAATTGGCTATTGAAAGAATTGTTGGAAATTTCCAATGTTTTAGCCTCCAGTATTCTTACTTTGAAGGGAAAGAAATAATTTTAAATTTTGATTTGTCATTTTACATTTTGATTTTTTAATTTTGAATTAGTTAGAATAATTAGGAATTGTAATTATGGCTTATCTTCATCAAAATTTAGCCAGTGGTCGATGGCAGACTCTATCTTTAGCCGAACAAATGGGCAATATCGGTTCAGAAGTCGGGCGCGCCGCCAATTGGCAGAAAAAAGATAAAAAATTATTTGAAGGCGCTGTTTCAAGAGCGCTGGAATTATTGGATTTAACTATCAGCGACGGGCGATGGAGAAAACGTCTAAAAGAATTAACGCGTGTCAGGGAATTGTTGGGCGATGCGTTTTTTGGAGGACGGGAATACGGCACGACATGGGAAGATTTAGACAAGTATTTTCTCAATTTTGCTTTGTTGTCTAGAAAAAATTTTTAAATTTTAATTTTTTATGACACCAGCGTTAAAAATTTTTCAGATACAAAAAAATTTCTCGGCGGAGAAAAAAATTTGGCTTATTAGTCAGCTTTATCTATTGGGCAAAAAGTTAGAAAAATTAAATAACCGAGGATATGACGAAAAAAATAAAAGAATTATTAAACCCAGAACATTTGCTTTGCGCCATAGCTAAAAGTTTGCATCAATTTCTAAAAGCCAGAATTTAAAACGCAGAATCAATTTTTAATTTTCAATTTCTAATTTTCAATCAATTTTCAATGACTCAATTTTCAAACAATTACGACCTGGAAGAGAGAACCGCCAAATTTGGAGAAGCAATAATTGAATTTTGTAAAAGTTTAAAACAAGACGCTATATCAAGACCAATTATTAGCCAGCTTATCCGTTCAGGAACCAGTATTGGCGCTAATTACATGGAAGCGAATGGGGCGAGCTCAAGGCAGGATTTTAGAAATAAAATTTTCATTTGCAAAAAAGAAGCCCAAGAAACGAAACATTAGTTAAGAATGCTTGCCGTATATTTTCCAGAGAGAAAAGAGGATATAAGGAAATTATGGAAAGAATGTCAAGAATTAACATTAAT
>JBBTUI010000020.1:0-12490 GCA_038063835.1 Patescibacteria group bacterium
CAGTTGGCGGACGAGTATAATATAAATCATCATGGATTCTAAAATCGTTCAACAAATTTTAGAAAAGAACAAAGAAGATTATGAAAGGCTGGCAAATGAATTTTCCGCCTCGCGTTTTTTGAATTGGCCGGAAGTGGAAATTCTGGCCGAAGAGCATTTAAGGACGGAAATGCGAGTTTTAGATTTGGGTTGCGGCAATGCCCGGCTTTATCCAATCGTTAAAAAACACCAAGCCCAATATCTAGGCATAGACAATTGCAAGGCCTTATTGAAAATAGCCAAAGAAAATTATCCTGAAATTGATTGTCGCGAGGGGGAAGTTACCAATCTTGAACTAGAGACCAATTCTTTTGACATCATTTTTTATATCGCGGCTTTGCATCATTTACCCTCTTTGGAGTTAAAAACGGCGTCGCTTTTAGAATGCTTTCGAGTTTTGAAGCCAGGCGGTTTGCTTATTTGTTCGGTGTGGAATTTGGTGAATCCCGAGCGCATCTTAGAGCAGGGGACTCAGCGAGTTAAAAACTCTAAATTATACGCAGGTTTGGGATTGCGCGATTTTTTGATTCCTTGGAAAACTAACGACGGCGCGATTATTTACCGTTATTATTATGTTTTTACCCAAAAAGAATTAATGGAATTATTAGTTGCTGCCGGTTTTAAGATTGAGAAAATTATAAACGGTAGAAATATAGTCTGCGTAGCCAGAAAATAAGGGACTTCAATCTGCTTGCTAGTTTGATAATAAAGGGCATTAACCCTGTGTTATCTGCGTTTACTCGGAAATGAAAATGAAATTTTCATTTCGCTCGCTCACTTGATAATAATTTATAAATATATTCTATGATTGGTGTTTTTGATTCGGGACTCGGAGGGTTAACCGTAGTAAAGAAGATTTTTGAATACTTGCCAGATTATCAGGTGGTTTATTTCGGTGATACGGCTAGAACGCCGTATGGTGGCCGCGGCCCAGAAACTATTAAAAAATACGCCCTGGAAGATTTAGATATTTTATTAAGGATGGGCGCCCAATTAATTGTGGTGGCTTGTAATACGGCCTCAGCCGTAGCTTTTGACGAATTAATTAAAAAGTCGCCCGTACCGATTTTAGAAGTAATAACCCCGGCAGTGGAGCAGGCGATAAAAGTGACTAAAAATAAAAAAATAGGCATTTTGGGCACGCGCGCCACGGTTAATAGCGGCATTTATCAGCGTTTGATTGCCGAACGCGACAAATCCATCAAGGTTTTTGCTCAAGCCGCCCCGCTTTTAGTCCCTTTTATTGAAGAAGGACAACTAAAATCGGTCGAGCTTAAGAGAATTATTAGAAAATATCTTTGGTCTTTAAAACAACAGCAAGTTAATACTTTAATTTTGGGCTGCACGCATTACCCTTTTATTAAAAAATTAATCAGTTTAAAAATTGGTCGGCGCGTGAATATTATTGACCCTTCTACCGAAGTAGTTTTAAAGCTGAAAGAAATGATTGAAAATGATCCTAATTTGGCCGCCAGTTTAATTAAGAGCCAAGATCATAAATTATTCGTTTCTGATTTAACCGGAAATTTTGTTAATTTATCCAAGAATTGGCTTAAAATTAATTTGCCGATTAAGGAAATTAAAGTGAATAAAGGGTATTAACCCTTTGTTATCTGTGTTCGCTCGGAAATGAAAATGAAATTTTCATTTCACTTACTCGCTTAATAATAATTAAATGAAAATTTTAGGCGTTGATTACGGGTTAAAACATATCGGTTTGGCGATAGGCGACAGCGAATTAAAAATAGCTATGCCGGCTGGCGAATTAGATAATGATAAAAATGATTCAGTTATAAAAGAAATCATTGATTTTGTTAACGCGAATGGCGCGCAAGAAATCGTAATCGGCCGGCCGCTTAGTTTAGAAAACAAGGTTACCGAGCAAACCGAATTAACCGATGAATTTATTGAAAAACTTAAAAAAAGTTTCCCGCGAAAAAAGATACACATTTTTGATGAACGCTTAACGAGCCAATTAGCCGAACGGCTTGATGCGTCCGGCGACCACATTCACGCTTCGGCCGCCGCGGTTATTTTAGACGATTTTTTCAGCAGATCGTAATTTATAATTCTTAATTCGTAATTCTAATTGACATGTTGTTGACTTATATATTTATTTTTATAATCAGCTTGTTTTTAACGATTATTTTTACGCTATTAATAAAAAAGATAGCGTGGCGTTTTAAGATTATTGACGACCCGTCTTTGTCGCCGCAGAGAAAAATACATCAGCAACCCGTGCCATTATTGGGCGGTTTAGCGATATTTACAGCGTTTTTTTTGACTTTATTGATAGTAAAAGAAATTGGCTGGTGGCCGATAAAAAGCCATATTCTCAACAAAAATCTTTGGGGCTTCTTTTTCGCGTCCGGTGTTTTAATGATCGGCGGTTTTTTAGACGATAAATATAAGCTTAAACCCCGACAACAAATTATTTTTCCGCTATTGGCTTGTTTGATAGTTATTATATTCGGTATCGGCATTCGTTATATTAATAATCCGTTCGGCCACGGTTATTTGTATTTAGATTCGGTCAGGCTGGAAATTGTGCGATGGCAGGGGACGCCGCTATATTTTACATGGCTGGCCGATATTTTTACTTTAGTTTGGCTGATGGTTTTAATGTACTCAACAAAATTGCTTGACGGTTTGGACGGCTTGGTTTCCGGTGTAAGCTTTGTCGGTTTTTTAATTATTTTCGCGCTTTGCGCTTTAACCAAATTTTTGCAGCCGGACGTTGGCATTTTGTCTCTAATCGCCGCTGGTTCATTTTTAGGATTTTTATTTTTTAATTTCCATCCAGCGAAGATTTTTCTTGGCGAAAGCGGAAGTTTGTTGGCCGGTTTTACGCTAGGATTATTGGCCATTATTTCAGGAGGGAAAATAGCCACTGCTTTGATGGTGGTCGGCATCGCGGTTATTGATTTGCTCTGGATTTTCATTAAACGGTTATTAATTGACAGAAAATCTCCCTTTGGCGGGGGCGTGGATCATTTGCATTTTCGTTTATTAAATTTGGGTTGGTCGCAGAAAAAAATTGTTTTGTTTTATTCTTTAATTGCTTTCGGCTTCGGCCTTGTTTCCTTGTTTATTCCGTCAACAATTATTAAAATCGCGATCCTCATCGTCCTTTTTCTCTCAATATTTACGGTAATTACTTTGACTAATATCAAAAGCCATGATTAAACGAATTTGCGTAGTTTCATTATTTTTAATCGCCTTATTTTTTTTAGGCAACTATATTTTGAAGGCGAATGAATATAAAAAAGCGACGATCATCATAAAAGACAAAATTGTTTTGGCAGATGCGGCTGACACGCCTTATAAATTATCTAAAGGTCTTTCCGGTCGCGAGAATTTAGCCGAAAATCAAGGCATGATTTTTATCTTCGCCCAAAACGGATTTTATTCTTTTTGGATGAAAAAAATGAATTTCCCCTTGGATATTATTTGGATCAGAGACAACAAAATAGTTGAAATAATTAAAAATGCTTCCGTTCCCACCGATAACAATATACCTATTTATAAGCCGCAAAACGAGGCCAATATGGTTTTGGAGGTTAATCACGGCGCGGTTGATAAATACAATTGGCAGATAGGCGATAGCGTTCAAATAGATTTTGACAGATAGCGTTAAAGCGAGTATAATATTTAAAGATTTAAACTTACTAAGTTAATTTTTCAATAAAACTAAAAATGGAAGAAGACAAAGACTTAGAAGACAAAGATTTATTAGTTTTCGCGGAAACCAACTTTCGCAATATTAAAGAAAAATTCGGCATTAGGGTGGACGATCGCCGCCGCCATGTTTATTTGATTGGCAAAACCGGCACAGGCAAATCAACCGCCATGGAGAATATGATTTATCAAGATATTCAGGCTGGCCGCGGTTTGGCCATTGTTGATCCGCATGGAGATTTGGCGGAAAAAGCTTTAAATTTTATCCCTTCTCACCGCGTTAATGATGTTATTTATTTTAATCCGGCAGATGTTGAATATCCGATCGCTTTCAATATTTTAGAAAATATCGGGGTTACTCATCGACACTTGATTGCTTCCGGACTCGTTGGTGTTTTTAAAAAAATTTGGGCTGATTCATGGGGACCGCGATTGGAATATGTTTTGCGCAACGCGATTTTGGCTTTATTGGAATATCCGGGCTCTACGCTTCTCGGAGTTATGAGATTATTAGTTGATAAAGAATTTAGAAATAAAGTAATTGCCCGTTTAACCGATCCGGTGGTTAAATCGTTCTGGGTTGACGAATATTCTAAATATCCGGATCGTTTTCAATCTGAAGCCATCGCGCCAATTCAAAATAAAGTTGGTCAATTTTTATCAACGGCTCTCATCAGGAATATCGTCGGCCAAGTGCAGTCTAGAATTGATATGCGCGATATTATGGATTCAGGGAAGATCTTAATTATGAATATGTCAAAAGGAAGAATCGGCGAAGATGCTTCAGCGCTTTTAGGCGCGATGATGATTACCAAATTACAATTAGCGGCTATGAGCCGCGTTGATGTTCCGGAGCCGGAAAGAAAAGATTTCTTTTTATATGTTGATGAATTTCAAAATTTTGCCACCGAGTCCTTTGCTAATATTTTGTCTGAGGCCAGAAAATATCGTCTTAATTTAACCCTTGCCCATCAATATGTCGCTCAGTTGGATGAGAAAGTGGCATCGGCGGTATTCGGCAACGTTGGGACAATTATTGGTTTTAGAATCGGCGCGGAAGACGCGGAGTTCTTAGCCAAAGAATTTGCTCCTAAATTTGATGAAACCGACCTGGTTAATCTCTCTAATTACGATATTTATCTTAAATTGATGATTAACGGAGTGACTTCCGAGCCTTTCTCTGCCACAACATTGCCGCCTCTATTTAAATTGGAAGGAAATCGCGATAAAATCATACGCGTTTCGCGCGAGAGATACGCCGAACCGCAGGCCATGGTTGAAGAAAAAATAATTCGCTGGGCGTCAGGCTCATCTGAGGATGTTGGCCCGGAGGGAAGCGACTCGGCAACGAATAAAACGACTTTTGAAGCAAAATGCAATAATTGTGGAACAACGGTTTTTGTGCCTTTTATGCCGGACGGCGTAAGGCCGATTTATTGTAAAGATTGTTTTAAAAAGATTCGAGAACAAAAACCAACGAATAAACCAATCGCGATTAAAGAAAAATAATCAATGAAAAAATATATAAAACATTCAATTATTATTTTTTCTTTATTGATTGGCCTTTTTTTAATTATTTGGCTGTACGATCATTTTGGATTGCGCGATATTTGGTTTCAGTTTAAAAAAATACAACTATGGCAATGGTTATTGGTTTTTATCTTAACCATCTTAATATTGTTTTTTAAAACACTGCGTTTAAAATTCATCATAGAAGATGTGATAAGCCGGAAAATCCCTTTTAAAACTTATCTTAAATCTCGCCTAGTCGAATTCACTATTAGTTATTTGTTGCCCACGGTGATTGGCGGAGAATTACCGCAAGCGTATGTTTTAAAAAAAGACGCGGGCGTTCCTGTGATGAAAGGACTGTTCTCCGCGTTAATTGAAAAAATTATCGATGCTTTATCATTTTTTGTATTGATATTTTTTACGGGCATATTTCTTCTTATCGGAGGCAAATCTTTTTTTGGCTGGCTTATTCTCATTTTGACCCTCGCCCTTTTTTTAATCCTTTATTTTTTAATGGAATTAGTCGGCGTTGACAAGTTATTGCTTTTTTTAAGCAAAATTTTAGGACTTAATAAGGTTAAATATAAATCGGATGTTGTCGGCAAAACAAGCGTAGGTGAAAGAATCACAACTCTGGGCAAAGAAGCATCAGTTTATTTGCGTAGAAGAGGAACTCGCTTATATTGGACAATTATTTTTACTCTTATAAGTTTTGTTTTTTGGTTTTTGCAGGCCTATGTCGTATTATCGGCTATGGGGTTGCGCATCCAAATTGATGAAATGCTGATTGTTAAAATATTAACCCTTTTGTCTACTTTTTCTCCCATTCCCGCCGATATTGGCGCCTTTGAAGGAGCTTATGTTGTCTCGTTTGGTTTGATCAATCTTCCTGTTCAGGCGGCAATCGCCCTGAGTATCGTTATGAGGTTTTTTGATTTTATTTTAATTATAATTGGTATTTTTATTATTATTCATTATACGCGAAAATTGGTTTTTAATTTTGCCGGTTTATTGGAAAAAGGGGACGAAAATAATGGCGTGAACGCGAATGGAGTTAACGAATCTTTTGAAGAAAAAGAATTATAATTTTTTATGTATTTTTCCGACGAAGTTAAAAATAAATTCATTCAATTTTTTTTGAATAAAGGCCACGAATTAGTGTCCTCTTCTTCTTTAGTTCCCGCCGATCAAACCGCGCTTTTGACAACAGCGGGCATGCAACAATTTGTGCCGTATTTATCCGGCAAGGTTGAGCCGCCGTATAGACGGGCTTTGTCCATACAAAAATGTTTTCGAACAACCGATATTGAGGCTACGGGCGACGCTTCACACCATACATTTTTTGAAATGCTCGGCAATTGGTCTTTTGGCGATTATTATAAACAGGAATCGATTGATTGGGCTTTAGAATTACTAACAAAGCATTACGGCATAAATCAAAGTCTTTTATGGGTAACCGTTTTTGGCGGAGAGAAAGAAATTCCCAAAGACGAAGAAGCAATTAAAATTTGGCATTCCCTCGGCATACCAGAAGAACGAATCGCGCTATTAGGAATGGACGATAATTTTTGGGGTCCGATCGGCTCAATTGGGCCCTGCGGCCAATGTACGGAAATATTCGTTGACCGGGGAGAAAATTTTAGAATTCAACCTTTCGTCGCGAAAGAATGCGGACCCGGCTGCAAATGCGGCCGTTTTGTTGAAATTTGGAATTTAGTTTTCATGCAATACAATAAAACCGCAGAAGGACAATATGAAAAATTGCTCGCTAATAACGTGGATACGGGCGCCGGGCTCGAGAGATTAACCGCTGTTTTGGCCGGAAAAACTTCGGACTACGAGACCGATTTGTTTGAGGAAATTATCAATAAAATTAAAGAAATTTCCGGCAAAGAATATAATAATAACGAAAAACCGTTTCGCATTATTGCCGACCATATTCGCGGAATATGTTTTTTGATAGCAGACGGAGTTTTGCCCAGCAAGGACGATCGGGGTTATATTTTGCGTCGGCTTATCAGGCGAGCGATGCGTTACGGTAGATCTTTGAATATTGCAAACAAATTCCTTGTTTTTTTAGCCGAGGTTGTCATAGATCGTTTTAAGTCAGATTACCCCGAGCTCGAACAGCATCGCCAAGATATTATGAATATTATCAACGAAGAAGAGGATAAATTTAATAAAACTTTAGACGATGGACTAAAGGCGCTCAAAAAGATTTTCAATAAAGTAATAGGCGGAGTGGATCCGGACAATCTACCAGAAGAATTAATTATTAGAGATAATGTAATTAGAATTGATGGGCAAGAAGTCTTTCATTTATATGAAACCTATGGTTTTCCTCCAGAACTTTCTCAAGAAATTATGACTGATTGGGGGGTTAAATTTGACGATCAAACAATGAAAGAATGCGAAGAGGCTTTGAAGCGACATCAAGAAATGTCGCGAGCCGGCGCGAAGAGTAAGTTCGGCGGTGTGGGCGAGTGGGGTGAAAAAGTAGCGCCCCATCATACGGCTACGCATCTGCTTCAGGCCGTTCTTCGTCAAGTTTTGGGCGATCATGTTCATCAGGCCGGTTCGGATCTAACCCCGGAAAGATTAAGATTTGATTTTACTCACTCCAAAAAATTAACCGCCGAAGAAATTAAAGAAGTAGAACAATTGGTCAATGACAGAATAAAAGAAAATTTAGAAGTAATAATGCAAGAATTGCCGTTTGAAGAGGCGGTTAAGTCCGGCGCCATGGCCTTTTTTAAAGAAAAATATCCAAAAATCGTTAGAGTTTATAGTATAGAAAATTTTTCTAAAGAGATTTGCGCCGGTCCTCATGTTAAAAAAACAGGAGAAATAAAAAATTTCAAAATTATTAAATCGGAAACCAGCGGAGCGGGCATACAAAGAATAAAAGCAATCGTTAATTTTAATTAAATAAAGGGTACTAAACCCTGTGTTATCTGCGCTCGCTCGGAAATGAAAATAAAATCTTCATTTCGCTCGCTCGCTTGATAATAAAATAAAGATATGGCTATTGCAAAAAAACTCGTTAATCATTTGGAAAAAAATAAAATTAAACACACGGTCATAAATCATAAAATCGTTTATACTGCTTATGATTTGGCTCAAACCCTAAAAGTCAAATTAAACGAAATTGCAAAAACCCTCATTATTAAAGCCGACAAAAATTATGTCTTAGTCGCCTTGTCGGCTAATCAGATGTTGGATTTGGGTAAATTAAAGAAATTATTGAAAGCCAAGAAAATTGGAATCGCCAAAGAAAATGTGATGAAAAAGATTTTTAAGATTAAACCGGGAACCATCACCCCCTTTGGCAGTCTTTATAAGCTCCCTGTTTATTGTGAGAAAAATTTAACCAAAATAAAAGTTGGTATTTTGGGCGGGGGTAGTTATAGGGATTCCGTAAAAATACGAATATCAGACTTTGTTAAATTAGAAAAACCGATTATTGGGATTTTCGGGAAAAAAAGATAATAATGTATAATGTATAATGTAAAATTAGAAAAATTTGAAGGGCCTCTCGATCTTTTATTGCAGATTATTGAAAAGAATGAATTTGATATTACTGATCTCTCTTTGGTTAAAGTGGCAGACGAATTTGTTGGTTATCTGGACGAGATAGGCGAGAGCCGTCCGGAAGAGATGGCTGATTTTTTAATAGTCGCCGCCAAACTGCTTTTGATTAAATCAAGATTATTGCTGCCCAGTTTAGAGGTTAGCGATATAGAAGACGACACTATCAACCTCGAAGACCAGTTAAAAATTTATAGAACTTATTTATTGGCCGCCAGGGGTCTCCAGAAAATTATTAACAAAAAAAGATTTTTTTATACGCGAGATAAATTTCCGCGAACCATTAAACCAATTTTTTCGCTTCGCGAAGGCATAACTCCGTCGATATTGGAGAGCGCCCTTAAACAAATAGTAAATTTTTGGCAAAATCAGATTAAATTCTCCCAAAAAACTATTAAAAAGATTATATCTTTAAGGGAAAAGATCCATTATCTTCTCGGATTGGTTAAAAATGTTGATCAGCTTAAACTTGACGAAATTGTGTCTGGTTTGCAAAATGACGAAGTAGTTGTCACTTTTATCGCCACCCTAGAATTAGTCAAAAGAAAATTTGTTTTAGTTAATCAAGAAGGATTATTTTGTCCAATCGTCATTAAAAAATATATAGAATAACTTATGCTAAAGAAAAAAATAGAAAGCTTATTGTTCGTTTCCGACAGACCATTAGCCATTAAAGAATTGGCTAAAATTTTACAAGTCAAAAATTCCGAAGTAGACGCGGCTATTAAAGAATTAGTAGACGAATACAATTTAAAAAACGGAGGAATAATGATTCTTTATAACGACCAAAAGGCGCAAATGGCCACCGCTAGCGATAGCAGAGAGGTGATAGAGGGTTTTCTTAAAGAAGAATTGCATGGCGATTTATCGCCCGCTTCTTTGGAAACTTTGTCTATTGTTGCTTACCGCAGTCCCATCGCTCGCGAAGAAATCGAACAAATCAGAGGCGTTAATTGCGCTATTATTTTGAGAAATTTATCCGTTAAAGGTCTTGTTGAAACAGAAAATATTTCAAATAAGATTTATTACCGTCTTACAGTGGAAATGATGAAATATTTAGGATTTACCAAGCTTAACGAGCTGCCAAATTATGAAGAACTGCATCGATTAGAAATACCAATCAGTTTATTATCGGTATCGGCTCCTGTCGAAAACGCGCCGAGCCAAGAAAATTCAATCCGCCAGCTGGCGGATGAAGATTTGGAAAAATTACCTGCCCGCCGAAGCCTCGGCGAAGGTGGGGAAATTAAAATTTAATTTTTAAAATGATCGTCAATTTCATTATTAGTTTTATTATCGGACAGACCGTTGTTGCTCAGCCGTCTTTTTTTTACCCCGAAGTTGTTAACCGTTCGGTGGCCATTAATCAAAGCTTGGGCGTTAAGGTAGACGCTAAAAGCGCTGTTGTTTATGATGTCAAAAAAAATAATATTCTTTCTGAAAAGAATCCCGATCAAATATTGTCTATTGCGAGCTTAACCAAATTAATGACCGCTTTGGTGGTTATTGAAAAGCAGCCCGATATGAATTCTTTAGTGGAGATAAAAACAGAAGACGACGCTGAAGAATCAAAGATTAATATTCATCAAGGCGATAAGGTTATATTAAAAGATCTTTTAAAGGCCTCATTGACTAGATCTGCCAATAATGCCACTAAAGCAATGGCGCGCAATGTTTTTGGGGATTTAAAAACAGCAGTAGCAAAAATGAACGAAAAAGCCAGCCAATTAGGCTTGACTAACACGCGCTTTTCAGATGTTACCGGATTAGATCCGGCCAATCACTCAACCGCCAAAGATTTAATAAAAATATTTTTAGCCGTGCAAGCTAACAAAGAATTGCGAAATATTTTGATAAAATCAAAAGATAATATTAATATTATTGGTCCGGATGGACGCGCAAGAACACAATACCTTACAAGCACCAATAAACTATTAAAGAGTTTTTTAAATTTTGAAGGAGCCAAGACCGGATTTTTAGAAGAAGCAGGCTATTGTTTTATCGGGGAAATTAATGATAGATCTAAGGATAACGACATTATAGCGGTTTTATTGGGTTCTCCGACCGACGAGACGAGATTTCAAGACGCCAAAAGTTTATTTTGGTGGGCGTTAAAAACCGCGCAAAACAACAAATGATTTTTTATTTTTTTTGTGGTAGAATGAATTACGAGAATATTAAGTTTAAAATAACCCAAATAATTTATGGCAAATAAACCAAAATTAATCGTGGCTAATTGGAAAATGAATCTGGGACACGAAATTTCCAAGTTTTTAGCCAATGATATAGCGGCCGGACTCCTCGATTATTCATTTAATAATTTAAAAATTATAATTTGTCCATCGTTTATTTCTCTTCAAGAAGTTAATGAAATTTTTAAAAAATCTAAATTAGATATTAATATTGGAGCTCAAGATGTGTTTTGGGAAGCGCCCGGCGCTTATACTGGCGAAATTTCTCCCATATTCTTGAAAGAGATAGGTTGTCATTATGTGATTATTGGCCATTCCGAACGCCGATTTTATCTTCACGAAACAAACAATATGATTAATCAAAAAATTAAATCAGCTTTAGCCGAAGAAATCACTCCAATTTTATGTGTTGGTGAAACGCAAGAAGAACGCAAAGAAGGGACTGTTGATCATCTGATTATTGGGCAAATAAAGGATGCTTTAGAGGGAGTTGTTTTCAGTCCGAATCAAAAAATTATTATCGCTTACGAACCGAATTGGATTATTGGCACCGGCCAAACTCTATCTCCCGAAGAAGTTGCGCGAATTGTACGATTAATCAAAAAATATTTCACCGATCATTATTCTTCAGAGTTCGTAGAAAATAGTTTAATGGTTATATATGGAGGCAGTATAAATAGCCGCAATATAAAATCTTTCGTTCAACAAGAGGTAATTGACGGTTTTGGCGTGGGTGGCGCAAGCTTAAAGGCGGATGAATTTATAAAAATAATTAAATCAGTATGATAGTTAATATAGTATTATTTATTTTTATTTTTGCGTTATTGGGCAGAATTATCATATTATTGTTGAGTAAATTTTCGTTGGCAGCGTCTATAGATCTAAAACAATTACCACAAGAAAAACATTATCAGATTAAAAGACAATTAATTTTAAATTATCTTGGGCGTAATATAAATTCATTAAAATTGAGGATTAAAAATCGAGTCCATCGCTCAATAAATGGTTAGTTTAAATTCTGGCAGGCCTGCCCCCTCACTTGCGGTACAAGGGCAAGTCATTCCCTGTGCCGAGAAAATATCAATTGACTGTTTTCTTAGAAAAATAAGCTTGAATTGCAAGTGAGGGGCTTGATTTTTTATTTTTAATTTGGTACAATTTAAAAATTGCGTCCAGGTAGTCCTGCCCGCCTTAGCCAAAGCCCATCTAGCTCAGCTGGTAGAGCAACTCCATGGTAAGGAGTAGGTCGTCGGTTCAAATCCGACGGTGGGCTCTGGCTTTGGCAGGCGGGACAAACTATGTGGGCGGGTGCCGGAGTAGTCAAACGGATCAGACTGTAAATCTGACGCCTTCGGGCTCCGTAGGTGCAAATCCTACCCCGCCCATTTAAATCAATAGGTTAATAGGTTCATTGATTATAGAGATTTACTGCCCGACGTTGAATCTGCCGACATAGCTCAGCTTGCCCCGCCTATTTAAGG
>JBBTUI010000021.1:0-2916 GCA_038063835.1 Patescibacteria group bacterium
ATTTTTATTTTTGACGATTTTATTGATCGTTGCGTTATTTTTCAGTATCAGACCAGCTTCGGCCGGGGCGCTCAATCATTTGGTTATCACCGAGATTCAAAGCGCGGGGCAAATATCAGTAGATGACGAATTTATTGAACTATATAATCCGACAAATCAAGCGATTGATTTAACAGGCTATATCCTTAAAAAGAAAACCAACTCAGGCAACGAGAATACTCTTGTAGCGGCTAGTCGTTTTAGTGGAAAGACTATCGCCAGTCAAAGATATTTATTATTAGCCAGACAAGACAAGTATCAGGGTCAGATTTTGCCTGATATTTTCTGGCCATCTAGTTATAATTTGTCTCCAGATAACACCCTTCTTTTGTATGATGCCTCTGGCGGCATTATTGATAAGGTTGGTTGGGGCTCAGCCGTTGATTTCGAGGGCTCGGCAATATCTAATTCGGAAACAGGCAAATCTTTAGAGCGCAGAAAAGATAATAATAATTTTTACCTTGACACAGACAACAACAATCAAGATTTTTTTATTCAAAATAATCCTAATCCGCAAAATAGTTCTTATCAGCCGTCAACTGCGCCGTCTGGGCCAGTTTGCGGCAATGGAATTTTAGAAGCAAACGAGGCCTGCGATGACGGAAATATGGCGAACAATGATGGTTGTAGCGCGTTTTGCCAAGTTGAGCAATCAAGCGGAGGAGGCGAGGAAAATAATCCAGCGCCTGTAATTAAAATTACCCCCGAACCCCTCTATCAAGTTCAGCCAAGCGATGTCGTAATTAATGAAATTTTTCCGGAACCCGACGCGCAGAAAGGAGAAACAGAGTGGATAGAATTGTACAATCACACAAAGCACAGTTTTGATTTAGCTGATTGGATCATTGAAGATAATACCCAGCGTCCTCAATCTTTGGCCGGTTTGACCATTCCGGCTTATAATTTTTTGTTAATCACGAAAGGCGAGCATTTTAATTTCACGCTTAATAATGGCGGCGATATTTTAATCCTCAAAAAAGCTAATAATATTATTGATCAAATAGCTTATGGCGATTTTGAAGACGGGAATGTCGCGAATAACGCGCCGCGTCCAGGCTTAAGCAAGTCAATCGGTCGCAATACAGGGAAGACCGACACCAATGACGACAAGAAAGATTTTTTTATTACCGAAAAACCAACGCCAAGAGAAAATAATATTTTACAGTCTTTAATTTATTTGGCGGATCCTGACAGTAGAGGCGAAGAAGGGGCCAACGAACAGGCAAGCAGTTATAAGATTTTTATTTCAGAAATTTTTCCCAATTCCAGCGGTCAAGACAAAGATAAGGAGTGGCTGGAAATTTACAATAAAGGGGATGAGCCGGTCAATTTGGCTAATTGGCAATTAATCGGGGGCCTTAATTATTCAAAGAAATATACGTTCCCGGAGAATAGTAAAATTTTGGCCAAGACTTATTTAGTCTTGAAAGACAGCGACCTGAAATTCACTTTAAGAAATAAATCAGAAAATATTTTATTAATTGACGGACAGGGCAGGACTATAGATAAAATTTCTTATCAGGATGCGCCGGAAGAAATGTCTTTGGTAAGAAATAGCGACGGAGAGATTATGTGGAGCGCGACGCCTACTCCGGGCAAGGAGAATTTATTTATTAACCCGGACGATATAGACGAAGAAGAAACCGAAGGGACCGACGGCCAATCAATTAAAAATCCGACAACCCTTGATCATAAACAAGAAGAATTAATTTCTGGAGACTATAAATATATGGAGACAGCAGAATTTCGCGACCTTAAAAATGGCAGCCGGGCCGAGGCGCGGGGCATAGTTATCGCTCAGCCGGGAATTTTGAATAGTCAGACTTTTTATATTAACGGCCTGGCGATTTATTCCTATTATAAAAATTTTCCCAAACTGGAAATTGGCGACGAGATATCTGTCCGAGGCGTTAAGTCAACTTATTCCGGCGCCCCGCGGCTAAAAATTTCCGCGTCCGCGGATATTAAAATTCTCAGCCGGCAAAAGAAAGTGCCGCCAATTGATTTAAATGATCAGGAGGCAGACGAAAGTTTATTGGGGCGATTGGTTAAGATTTCAGGGATGGTGGTTGAAAGAACAAGCAATAATCTTTATTTGGCGACAGAAGACAGCGAAATTTTAGTTGATTTAAGCCTTTTGAAAAATTTAAAGAAATCTTTAATTAAAGAAAAAAGGGAAATTACGGCCACTGGTATTTTAATGTCGCGCGGAGGCGATTTGCTGGTCAAACCTTTTGATGAAAAACAATTAGAAATCAAAGACGAGAAACAATTAGAGCTTGAAGTTGAACCCCTTTTGAATTTAAATTCCAAGCAAGGTGATTTGAGTTTGTCGGATTCGGAGCCGTCTTCAGAACAAAGCGGTACTTACTCTAATAATCGCAAAACAACTAAGTATTTAACTTTTAGCGCCGCTTCTTTGGTTTTGGTTTCTTTGCTTGTTTTTTTGTTGAGATTCAAGTTGTTTTAAGTAAATTAGCCAAATTTTTTAAAACTGATAAACTATAAAGCAGAAAATAGAAAGTAGAAAATAGAACTAAGCGTAAAGCTAAAAGCGCAAAATGCAAAATAACAACTCAAAACTTAAAATAGAATTTAAAAAACAAGGGGAAGAAAAAGTTTTGAATTTTACGCTGTTATTTTAAGCTTTTCGTTTTAAGTTTTAAGTTTTTTTAATTCATAATTCTATCCGCCAGCTGGCGGACTCTATTCTAAATTATGTCTTGGGATTATTTTATCTTTCAAAAATTAAATCATCTGGCTAATCATAAAAGCGCGGCTGGTTTTTATTTTGACGCTGGGATAATTTTTTTGGCTGATTTTTTGATTTTTTTTATTCCAGTTTTAATTTTAATTTTTTATCTTTTAGCCCCAAAA
>JBBTUI010000022.1:0-1390 GCA_038063835.1 Patescibacteria group bacterium
TGAAACTATAAAAAATAGTGATATGGCGTCGGCCGGAACCGAGAGCTCGTTGTCCAAGGACATCTTTGATAAAGCGCGCGCGGGCAAACACCGCAGTAAACAGAATTTGGATAAATTGAGAGCCAAGGGGAAATTCGGCTTGATTAAAAAGATGTTTAGAAGAAAGACTATATAACCGCGCTTCGTGCGGAAATCCGAAGCACGAAGTCCTAAACCCGATCCGCCAGCTGGCGGACAAAATTTCAAACAATATGATTTAGAGGAACAAATACTTGGGTTCGTTAAGGAAGTAAGAATATTTTAAGCAAGAAGAAATATTATTTAGTAATGATTTTTAATTTATAATTTAGAATTTAGATATTGTTTCGAATTTCGATATTCGAGTTTTGAATTTTAAATACAGCAATACTATGGGACAAAAGTGTAATCCAAAAATTTTAAGAATACCAATAATAAGATCTTGGGAATCGAAATGGTTCGCCGAGCCTGCTAATTTTAAAAAATTTCTGAAAGAAGATATCCAGGTTAGAAAATTTATCCAAAAGAAATTAAAAAATGCCGGCATTGATAAGATAAATATTGAAAGATCAAGAAATGATTTAAAAATTATAATCCATACGGCTAAGCCGGGCGTGGTAATCGGCCGCGGCGGCGCGGATATTGATAAAATTAAAAAAGAAATTAAAGATAAATTTTTGGACAAAAAAAATAATTTAGAAATCAGCGTTCAAGAGGTTTCCGCGCCAATGCTTTGCGCCCAAGTTATTTTAGAACCGATGATTGCCGATATTGAAAACAGAATTCACTTCAGGCGCGTTTTAAAAAAGGCTATTGATCAAGTAAGAACCGCGGGCGCGGCCGGCGTAAAAATAAATATTGGCGGCCGTTTGGGCGGCGCGGAAATTGCCAGGCGCGAAGCTTTGTCTTGGGGGAAAATGCCGCTTCACACTTTGCGCGCTGACATTGATTATGCTCGCGGCACCGCTCATACTATCTATGGCGCCATCGGTTTAAAAATCTGGATTTATCGCGGAGAAATTTTTAATAAGAAATAATAAATTTTCTAAGATATGTTATTGCCCAAGAAAGTAAAATACAGAAAGATGATGAAAGGCAGAATTCACGGCACGGCCGGACAGAAGATTAGTCTTAGTTTTGGAGAATTCGGCCTAAAGAGCCTAGATAGTTGTTGGGTTACTTCTCGGCAGATTGAGGCGGCGCGGCGAGCTATTATGCATTTTTTGAAAAGAGGCGGCAAACTTTGGATTAGAATATTTCCCGACAAGCCGATTACCACCAAAGGGGCGGAAGTCCCTATGGGCGGATGCAAGGGTTCGGTTGATCATTATGTTGCCGCGGTTAAAAAAGGTATGGTTTTATTTGAATTAAC
>JBBTUI010000023.1:0-15967 GCA_038063835.1 Patescibacteria group bacterium
GTTTATCTTTGAGCACGACTGGTTTCCGCCGTGGAGAAATAACCCTGGTAATTACAAGTTTCCAGCCGGGTCCCCGGTCAATCCAGATATGAAATACGCAACTGGAAGAGGTAAGACCGCTGTCACTATGTATATTATCCAGGATGCCAGGGAGTTAGCCGCACAAGGACAACAAGCCGGAACCTTGCTGATCAAGCATCAGTTTGCCGAATCATACGCCAACCGCGGCTATTATATGTTTTCTGACCTTGAAGATTTCCTGGGTCTGACCTTTCTGGCCGACCGAACCGCGCTGTTGCCTTATTTTAACTTCATCCGCCAATATCCCGAAGCATTCACGGATTTGAAGCAGAAGAATAAACTTGCTGTCGTTTTTCCGCCGCATATGAACACCGCAAATCCAAATCAAAAAGAATGGGCCTTTGCAATATCCGCCGTACTTTCAGAAGCCAACCTCCAGTATGATTTCATTGACCTGAAAAAGATTAATGATTATGAAATCGTCATTGCGAATGGGAATGCATGGTCGGATGAGGAAGTGGATAGATTGCTCGCCTTTGTGAAGAATGGCGGAACCGTTATTGCTTACGACAACAGCTTTGCCAGTCAGGATGAAAATTACCGAAACAAGTCCAAGTCGCAACTAAATGGCCTAAAAACCAATGGTACGCACACACTAGACAAAGGCAAATTCATTTTTTTCAACGAGGATATGGGCTGGCAACTCTGGGCTTATCAAAAGTCCGCTGAAAAAGCAAAATTGGTCAATGCGGTCAAACAATTCATAAAAGCAGACATTGCTCCTGAAAGGGTTCAAGTAATTCCATACACCTCCGGGGACAATCTAGTGGTTCATATCCTGAATTACGATTTTAAGAACAAGGAATTTTTGGAGAAGAAAGATTTCCAGGTCCAAATTAGCATTCCGAATGGGTTTATTACCAGTGGCAAAACATTGAAAATCGTCTCGCCGGAATTTGACGGCGAAAAGGTCGTTGAATTTCAACGGTCGGAAAATGTCATTTCCTTTACGATACCAACCCTTCGTATTTGGGATATAGGAATTCTAAAATAAATATTTTCATCTAAAAACAAAAACTCCCGATTTAATCGGGGGTTTTTGTTTAACTAAGCCAAGTTTTAATTTTATCCCAAAATATCAGCGCTAATCCCACAAAAACAATTAAAGACATTGAGATTGGGGCGGCAACGCCGTATTGTGCCACCGACCCCATGCTCCCACCGACCATAATCAGGCCAAAAATAACGACAATGACTCCAATAATTTTTCTTTTGTTCATAATGGTAATTATTACTTTATCAATTTATAATGTTATAGTTATTCCCCGACCTTTAGAATCAACTGTGGTTAAGCGTATTGATTATTCACATCCCTAGTATACAACAAATTACAATTAAAAACCACTTGTTGCGATTTTTGGCGAGCAGGTAAAAAATGGAGGGGTTTTAGGGGAGGAAATTTTTTGCCCGCGAGCCGTTGCGGTTTTGCGCCGCGCCTGCGGCGCGGCGCTATCCAACATCAGGAATTTTTGATAAAATAGGTTCGAGCGAAATCGTAAATATACTTTCTGCTACTGCGGCGGACGGGCAAGCTGATGAGAGGGGTTTCCTGCCCGCCACATGCCTACGACTAAAAGTTTTGATTTTAAAATTCTGATTATATTTTACGCGACGATATTGATTAACCAATTTAAAGGACGTTGGCAGGCGGGGACTCCCTTGTCCGCTCCAAAAATAAATATTATTTCTACAGAACAAAAGCAGTCCCGATTCATCGGGACTGCTTTTTCGCAGATATTATTTGATGTGAAATAATTAATTTCTGTCAAAATTGCTGCGTCGGCCACCTTCTTGCCTGGGTCGAGCCTCGTTAACTACCAACTTACGACCTTCGATGTCATAATTGCTAAACATCTTAATAGCTGCTTGGGCGCCATCTTCGTCAGCCATTTCTACGAAGCCGAAACCTCGTGAACGACCGGAAAATTTATCGGAGATAACGCTGGCTGATACGACTTCTCCAGCTTGGGCGAACATATTTTTTAGATCGTCGCCGGTGGTTTTGAAGGGAAGATTCCCTACAAATAAATTCTTTTCCATTTTAAGACCTTAACATTCTAAGCATAACCGAGCTTACGAACTAGCGCAATTCAATGCTTAAAATAATTTATTATTAGCGCTTCCAATCAATATAATGTTCGTTTAATTAGAAGTATATAAACTCTAACACAATCGAAAAAAGTGTCAATAGAAATAGAAAATTAAGATTTTTTAAAAAAATCTAAATCCATTAATCTAACTTCCCTGCTTACGGTATCATAAACAGCGAAAGTCGGCCGGAAAAAAGTACCCTCCAGATTGCCAGGATTGACCAATCTAATGCCGTGATAATTTTCTTCCCATGGCCGATGCGTATGACCATAAAAGATTATGTCAGCGCCTTTATCCGCTAATTGGCGGCCCGCCGATAAATCTTCTTTTCTATGAATAAAGAATATTTTTCGTCCACCCAATTCTATAAATCCCAAATCTTTAAATAATTTCAATCCTTCTATGGGATGTTTAAGAATAAATTTTTCTAAACCGAAATCTTTATCCATGTTGCCGAGCGCCAAAAAAATATTTCCTTTAAATCTATGGTGAAGGCGTAGCAATGTTTCCGGACTCGCCATGTCGCCGCAATGGATCAAATTCTCAATCTCTGGATATTGTTTAAGAAGAACATCCAGCGCTCGGTCAAGATTAAATAAATTATTGTGCGTGTCAGAAAAAATCGCTACCAACATCGTATTAGTATTTAATCCTTAAGAGTGTCTTTTTTTAGATTTTCTATGACTTTTCGGGTAGTCAATATCTGTTTGATATAATTTTTATACGATTCACTATTAAGTTTTTCTAAGGTTTTAGGGTCGTTGGCATACGTTATGGCGCTTTTTTCAATCTCTTTAAGAACCTCTTCGTCGGTAACCATAATTTCTTGCGCTTGAGCTAATTCGCCTAAAGCCAAAGATGTTTTAACGCGCTCAAGCGCCTTAGGCGCCAGCTCTTTACCCATAGATTCCTTGGTTTTCTTAAGATGCTCTATGTAATCATTCAACCGCAAATTTTGCTGGGATAAAAACGATTCTATTTCGTTGAACATGGTCTCTGTCTCTCTTTTTACAAGAACTTCCGGCACTTCTTCAAATTCGGAGATCTCAATTAATTGCTTCAAAATTTCTAATTCGGCTTTTTCGTCCGCTTTTAACTCTTGTTCTTCAATCAAATTTTTCTTAATTTGCTCTTTCAAGGCGCTAAGATCTGGGAAATTCCCCAAAGTTTTAACGAATTCGTCATTCAATTCCGGTAATTTTATCTCATAAACATTGTTAATTTTCACCCGGAAATCAATTTCCCGACCAGCCATTTTTTTATCGTAATGATCGTCAGGATATTTTAGAGAAAATTCTCTAATTTCTCCTTTTTTCGCGCCTAAAATCTTTTCGCTAAAACCCGGAATATAAAATGGCTCATTCATTATCACCGCGGTATTTTTAGCTGTGCCATTCTCCAAAACAACTTTATTCAAAAACATCTCAATATCAACCTCTGCTTTATCCGTTGAAACAATCGGCCTATCGACAATAATCTCTGTTCTCCGCGTTTGCCGCAAATCATTTAAAATTTTGTCTACTTGGCTGTCGGTTACTTCAATTTTTTCTTTTTTAACCTTGATTTTTCTATAATCGCCAAGTTTTACGACGGGAAAAAGTGGGACGGTACATTTAAAAACAAAAGGGTTGTCTCTGGCAATTTTTTGAATATGTACTTCCGGCAAACCAGCGGGAATAATTTTATCAGCCAACACAATTTCCTGATATTTTTCATTAATCGCGTGTTCGGCCGCTTCTTCCAAGATTTTGGCTTCACCGATGTGGCGTTTGGCTGTTTCCGGGGGAACTTTGCCAGGCCGAAATCCGTCAATTTTAAGATTGACCGACAATTCTTCAAACGCATGATCAAAATATGGCTTCATTTCTTCGGCTGAAAGCTCGACTGTGTACTCAAGCAAGCCTTGCGGCAATTTTTTGCTCTCTTTCTTCATGATTAAATTATTATTAATTAACTCTTATTCTAATTTACCCTTAAGCTGGCGCTGTTCAATCAAACGATTAACCACCTTAGGCCATCGGGACAACAATTCGATTGACAGGAAAGCGATGGTTTCTTCGTCGGAAAAATTTAAATCTTTTAAAAGCATAAAAGACTTTATGCCATCCTGAATATGTTTCTGGTATTCAGTTACAAATATTTTTTCCACCATTTTTTCAATTTCTGGTTTCAATCCTTTTAGTTTTTCCTCTCCGAGCTTCTCTTTGATTTCGTCACAGCATGATTCGATAATATCTTGACGAGCTTTTCTGCCGCAAAAATCATAACCTCCTCCAGTCTCTTCCGGCTCAGTTAGTATCTTAAAAACATTTTTAGGTTTCTTTTGCCCAACCTTTTTTAAGTACGCTAATATTTCGTCCGTAGCGTCATCCTCAGAGAACAAAAGATTGCCGTATAAAAATGTTTCTATCCGATTTAAATTTTCTTCGGAGGAAAGTTTCTTATCTAAAGAGAGGCAATAGAGTTCTTTTATTGAAAACTCGGAAAATAAATTATAAATAGCGTGTTGCTCTTCGTGAACAACAATGTTTTCTTCTTGGTCGGGACTCAAACCAGATTTTGATTTATTTACTATATTCACTAATTCGCTGTATGGTTCTTCCAAGCGGCCTAAATGGTATCCATAAAACTTCCCGAATTTTTTTACGTCGTCTTCTGATAGTCCAACAGCGCTCCCATATTCGCCACCAGTAGAGCAAAGGCGGATAAAATCATTAAATTCATGACAAATAATAGTTAGAGTAATTGGTCCATCAATAACCTCAATCTTCCCTTCCGGCTTCCAGCCGAACAGAAAATAAAATAATTCGCGTTCGTCCGGATATTGTTTTTTCAGTTCTTGAATTAAGCTATGACGACGATCATATTCGGTTAAGATTTTTCTGCCAATCTCAATTTGCCAATCAGCCAAATTAAGATTTGCGCCCATTTTTTCTAACTTTTGCGACAATTCTTCAAGCGGAACATCAGGATTTTGGCGAATAAAACTAATTAATAAATCCTGCATCAAGGCTATTCTCTCTTTTTGTTCCGTCAATTTTGCTTTATATTCTTGGAATTTCTGACGGCGTTCAGTATGATTCGTAATTTGTTTAATATTTTCCAATTCTAAAACCGGATCAAAAATATTAGATTCCTTGTTTGTCTCCGCAAATTTATTTTTATCCATTATATTAAATGGTTAATTTATTTACTGATCCATAAATCTTTTGGCTAATTTGGGCCATTTGGTTAATGGTTCTTGTTGAAACAAGGCGATTGTTTGTTCTAAAGAATATCCTCTCTCGCGCAAAGACACAAAAGCATTAAGACCGCTTTTAATGGTCTGGCGATATTCTCTTACGAAAATTTCTTGGACCATATCATTGATTATTTGTTTTAGCTCTGGAGTTTGTTCTATTGAACCTTTAAAAATTTGCTCGACTAGTTGTTTCTGCATGTCCTTATCAAAATAATCATAGCGACCACCCTCTTCAGAGACGCAAGTAAGGGTTTCTAAAATGTCTTCCACCGCGCGGCCACTTTTGAAATAAGCGAGGAGCTCATCTTTGGCGCGATTGTCATACCTTTCTCTTAAAAATCTGAAATATCTTTTAAACGCCAGTTCTTTTTCTATTTTAGTTTTTGCTTCAATTAAATCCAGATAAGGGAAAGAAGTATTATATCTTAAAGGAAATAATAAAGAATTTATAGCGTGTTGCTCTTCGTGCAATAAAGTTTTTTGTTTTTCTTCGGTAAATTCGTGCTCCGCGGAAGCATTCTCAATAATAACCAAATCTGGAGAAGCAATTTCCTGGTCGCCCACTTTTGTTTTAATAAGAAAAATTAATTTAGCGGCGTTTGTCTGTTTTACGAATTCAATCTTTTCGGCGTCCAACTCTCTCTCTTTAAGAAATCCGTAAGTAAAAAGATAGATATAATCATCAATGTCATGGCAGCGGAAATATAAAGTTATGGGCCCGGCGATTATTTCAATTCGTCCTTTTGGTTCACGGCCGAATAAAGTTTTAAATAATTCATTGTCTTTAGGAAATCTTTGTCTTAACTCTTTAACCAAATTATGTCTTTTAGAATATTGTCTTAAATTTGATTTAATCGTCTCCATTTGTTCTTCGGAAAAACCGAATTTGTCGCCAAATTGTTGCGCTTTTTCTATTAATTCATCCAGTGATCTGTCCGGATTGAATCGAATCAAAGCCACTATCGCTTCTTGCATCTTGGCCAAATTTTCTTTTTGCTCGATGAGTTTTTCTTTGTATTCTTGAAAAGCCTCTGTTTGTTCGTTTTTGGGCAGTTTTTTGATATTTTGCAATTCTAAAATAGGATCAAAAACTTCCGGCTTGATTAAAGCTCCTCCATCTTTTGAAAATTTTTCTATTTTCTTCTCCATTCGTAATTCGTAATTATTTAATCTGTTCTTCTTCACCCGCGCCGGCCACTACTTCTCCGCCGACTGTTTCTGAGGACATTTCTTCTTTTAGCTCTTCAACTAACTCCGAAACCGTCTCCGTGGTTTCTTCTTTTTCAATCCCGCCCAGACTCGCGTCGGGCGAGGCTGGCTCATCGGCCTTAATTTCTGTTATCGGTTCACCTGTTTCGCCGCCTTGTATTTCGCCCTCATTATTAGCGCTAACTCCCTCACCCGTTGTTTCACTATCTTTAACGACTTCAATGGCCCAACCTGTTAATCGAGCGGCCAAGCGAACATTTTGGCCGTCGCGGCCAATGGCCAAAGAAAATTGATTTTCTTTAACGGAGACTACGGATTTTTTCCCGTCTTCATTTAAAATAACCAAGGTGGCTTTAGCCGGAGCCAAAGCGTTGCTGATAAATTTAGCCTGGTCTTCCGAATATTCAATGATATCTATTTTCTCGCCGCTTAACTCATTGATAATAGTTTGAATGCGTACGCCTTTTTGTCCGATACAAGAGCCGATCGGATCTATATTTTCGTCGTTGCTAACAACTGCCACTTTGCTGCGCAAACCCGCTTCGCGAGCAATTCCTTTTATCTCCACGACGCCGCTGTTAATTTCCGGTATTTCCAAACGGAAAAGTTCTTTTACGATTTCACTATGTCGGCGAGAGGTGATAATCTCCGGACCGCGTGGCGTCATATTTACCGCTGCAATATAAAATCTTAATTTCTGCCCAGGATAATATTTCTCTTCGCGCACTTGTTCGGAGGGAGGCAAAATTGCCGTCGTGCTATTCAGGTCAACAACGAACGAATCATTGCTTTCGCGGCGCTGAATAACGCCATTGATAACTTTTCCTTCTTGATTTTTAAAAGTATCAAAAATATTCTGGCGTTCGGCTTCGCGCAACCTCTGAATAATGACCTGTTTGGCGGTTTGGGCCGCGACCCGGCCAAAATCTTCAGGCAAAGATAATTCGGTTTTTATCTCATCGCCCAATTTCATGCTTTTTTTAATTTTACGCGCTTCGGCTAAAGCAATGTCTGTTCTGGGATTGAAACGTTTCTTCTCTTTCTCTTCTTCGGATGCAATTTCTTCGGATTTGCGTTCTTCCATTTCTTTCTGGAACTCTTCCCATAGAGAATCTTCAACAACTGTTTTGATATCAAAAATTTTCATCGCTCCGTTTACCGGATTGAACTCAACTTTGATATTTTGATTTTTTTCTCCAAAATCTTTGCGATAAGCAGCCGCCAAAGCTTGTTCAATGGCCTCTAAAACTTTTTCTTTGGCTAAATTTTTTTCCAAACAAATTTGTTCAATTGCCCCCATAATTGATGTTTCCATATCTAAAAAATTATAAAAATTAAAAATGACTAATCATCACTAATTAGTCATATCAAATATATTATAATAGAAAATTCTAAAAAATCAAGTCATAAGTGGGGATAAATCCCGTAGTAGTCCGCGGCTTGTCGGGACACTACGGGGCGAGAAAATAAAAAAACCCCTGCTATTTTTATAGCAGGGGTTAAGGTACGGCATTTAATTGGTTGACTAGAGCCTGGATTTCCGGATTTTCCACCGCGAAAGGATCGCTTAGTGTTATTATGTTATTAGAAGTAGCGGTAGGAGGAATTGTGGAAGCGTACACAGAAACCGAGTCCCAGTTTACTAAGATGTTGCGATCGCGGCCAATAGGCGAACGATCAATATAATCGTTGATTGCCAATATAATAGAACTCCTGATTTTAGCGCGTGTATTGGGCGGATTGACAATGGCGTTTTCAACCTCTTCCTCGGTAACTAACCTCTTAATGCGACCGCGTTTAAGAAGTTTTAAGTAGAGAGAATTCTCTGGATCAAGATCATGATAAGCCACATCAAGGTGCCTTGCGCCTTCGCTGTCAAAAGATAAATTGCGAGATTCGCAATATCTTATCAAAGCATTGAGCTTGATCACCCAATCAATCTCTTCCTTGAGAAGCATGGGGTCCTGGCGCAGTTTGTCCAAAACCTCCTGCCAATACTTCATCACTTCTTTTTCTTCTTCTGAAGCTTCGTTGCGCTGGAAGAATTCATTGGCTCTGTCCAGATACCATTGCTGAATGTCGATAGCTGAAAGCTGACGCTGATCAACTAAGTCCAACCTTTTTTTGCAAGTCGGATCTATCGCGATTTGCCGCAGAGCTGCCAACGGATCAAACAAGGCGATGCTGGTCGTGTCTAAAAAGTCAGCCTCGATCATTCGCAAGATTATACCGGTGGTGCCTAGTTTCAGGAAAGTTGAAAGCTCGGAAAGATTAGAATCGCCCAGAATCAAATGCAGACGAAAATATTTATCGTCGCCGCCGCACAAAGGTTCGTTGCGCGTGTTAATGATCGGCCGATTAAAAAGAGTCTCCGCGCTTATTAAGCACTCGATCCTGAAAGCCCGCTGAGAAATAATGTAACGATACGAGCACTGAGTTGAAGAATTTTCTCCTATCTGAATTTGCGGGAACTCCATAATGGCGCCGGCGCCGCAAAAAATCTGGCGCGTCACCAAAAAAGGAACGAAGCGATTGGCTAAATAATCGAAATCCTGTTTAGTAAGACATTCGGGGCTAACAAAGGGGTTGTGATCTTTCAATAAGACTTGGCGATCAATCAAATAATTCTCGTGGCAGCCTTGGATTTTTCCGTTGCTGCCCAAATTTCTTTTTCGGATGACAATAAAGCCACCCAAACAATCGAAAACTATTTTTTCTCCGGCCTTATCCCAGATCACGGCGTCTCTGACGCTCGCGCATTCCGGAGTTGATAACTCTGGAAACTTCATCATGTCCACATAGAATCTGGAACCATTTGGCAAAAAACCAGCATAATTGCCCGGATAGTAATTGACTATAGTATTCAAACAACGTCCGGAAAAAACCTGGCTAGCATCATTGGGATTTTCCTCCGGCAAGGGGCTCCACCACCTGTATTCGGTCTCCAAACCATAAATGCGTTTTTGCATTTTATTTCCTCCTTTGTAAAGAACGATTTCTAAATTGAAATTTATTTTATAAAATATAATTTAGTCTTTTTTAGAAATTTTGTCAAATTTAAAACGCTCCTAATTATTAGGAGCGTTTTTTATCAGATGCAAATTCATGATTAGTAGGGAAAATCGTTAAACTTTTTAAAGGGTCGCGCGTCATCGGGAAAACTCTGCGGCGAACGATCGATATCTTTCATTAAGGCTATCACGTTATTTCTCTGGACTTCCTTTAGAAAAGGACTGTTCAAAAAAATAGTGAAACTTATGATATCGGAATAATCTAGTTGGTTGGTCTTGCCCATTAAATGATTATGATAACAACTATACAGTATCTCGTTCCAATCAACCGAGATGCCCTCCCTTAAGTGAGGATGCTTCCTTAAGATGAACTCCACGAACTCACCCCTGATCTTGGCTCGGGTGTTTTGAGGAGGGGTTTTGAGGGCGCGAAATATCTCGCGATCAGAAATCAGCCTTTTGATGCGTCCGATCTTGAGCAGTTTATAGAAAAGGCTTTTCTCTTGATCCAGAGAGTGATAGTAGAGATCGATGGCATCCACGCCTTTGTCGTTGAGATTGGTCCGATGCTTCTCGCAATAGCGCTTGATCAAATTGAGCTTGATCACCCAATCGATCTCTTCCTTGAGAAGCATGGGGTCCTGGCGCAGTTTGTCTAATGTTTCTTGCCAACGATTCATTACTTCTTTTTCTTCTTCTGAAGCTTCATTGCGCTGGAAGAAATTATTAGCTCTGTCCAGATACCATTGCTGAATGTCGATGGCTGAAAGCTCGCGACCGGTTTTGGTCAAAACCTTAGCTTTACAGGTTGGATCTATGGCAATTTCGCGGATAGCTCTTAAAGGATCAACCAAAATGATATCGCGCGGATCCAAAAATCCTGCTTCAAGCATCCTTAGAACGATAGACGTGGTACCCAACTTGAGAAAACCGGAAAGATCGCTCATATTGGAGTCGCCGACGATGAGGTGGAGACGAACGAAAGGACCCTTGCCTAATTGTTCTTCTTTGGTATTGATAATGGATCTTTCTTCGGTGGTTTTTGACCCCCATCTTGTTTTCATAAAAAACGCGCGTTGGGAAACAAGAAACACCCTATCTTGACCACGATTAAATTGAACAATCGCTCCGCCGCCGCAGAAAATCTGGCGGGAAACCAAGAAAGGACAAAGCATATCAGAAAGCCAATCGTAAAACACGACCCCCTTTGGAAGCCGCCTTATAAGCGGACCATTCGCGAACATGTAGTTTTCATGGCAACCGCTAATCGGCCAATAAAAAAGTGGTGTTTTCCGTATGTCTTTTGACCGACCGAGATTACGCTTGAAAATAATCAACAAATCCTTGAATGTCTTGAAAACTATCAAGTCGCCGGCGCGCTCGTGCGCCAGAACTTCGCGGACTTTTGTGCATTCGGGAGTGCAATATTCGGGCATTTCCCGATCCAAATAAAGCCTCGCGCCGTTGGGTAGAAACTCGGTAACCGAATTTTTCAGTTTAAGGAAAAAATCCGCGTGCGCGTTATCGGCTTGTCGATGATTTCTCTTGAAAAAACGGTACTCGTTTTCCAAGCCCATCACCCTCTTCTTCATTTTATTTCCTCCTTTGTAAAGAACGATTTAAATTTTATTATTTAAAGCTTATCGTTTTTAGACAATTTGTCAAATTTAAAAACGCTCCTAATTATTAGGAGCGTTTATATGAATAAACTATGGATTTCAATCGGCCAGAGCGAGATTATTCGTAATCGCGATGATCATAAGGTGGAATTGGTATCAGTGACTTGAAAAATTCGGGATGAGACTCAATCTTTTCAAGCAATGTTGTGAAATTGCCGTAAGTTTCTGTTGAAAGAAACGGGTCGCCAAGATTTAGAACACAGGACTTCACTAATCCATCATCTTGGTTAGACTGAAATTCCTGTATTAATTTTGAAGATCCGCTGGCACGGTAATTATAACGAATCTCATCCCAATTAACGATGAAATATCTGGTCAAATCCGGATGATTTCTCAGAATAAAAGCCACGAAATCACCGCGCACCTTAGCTCGCGTATCGTGAGGAGGAAATTTTATCGCCGAAGTTATCTCCTTGTTGCTGATAAGTTGGACGATTTTACCTGCGCCAAGAAGCTTATAATACAAACTTCTTTCAGGATTTAGAGAATGATAGTGGGTGTCAATGGCTCTCAGCGCTTCACTTTCCTCCTCCGAACAATGACCGAGATCAACGCCGTGTCTTTCGGCATAACGACGGATCAAATTGAGTTTGATCACCCAATCAATCTCTTCCTTGAGAAGCATGGGGTCCTGGCGCAGTTTGTCCAATGTTTCTTGCCAACGATTCATCACTTCTTTTTCTTCTTCTGAAGCTTCGTTGCGTTGGAAAAATTCATTGGCTCTGTCCAGATACCACTGCTGGATGTCGATGGCTGAAAGCGAACGATGCAGACCATCGACTTGAACGGTCGCCTTACAGCTCAGATCATCGGAAATAATATTTATGGCCGCAACTGGGTCAGCCAGAACAATGTCTTGCGGGTCAAAAAAACCTGTTTCGATCATCCGCAAAACGATGGACGTGGTGCCTAACTTGAGAAAACCGGAAAGATCGCTCATATTGGAATCGCCAACGATAAGGTGGAGACGATAATAACTGCTCGACGAACACAACGACTGCAACCGAGAATTAATTATCGCTCTATCTTTTGTTGTCTCTAAGCCATAGGCGCGTTTCATAAAATGAGCTCGCTGCGACACAGTGAAATAACTCCGACCAGTTTCGTTAGTCAACCACCATCCGGCGCCGCAGAAAATCTGACGAGAAACCAAAAAAGGACCTAAAAAAGCTACCAATCTCTCCAAAATATGACCACTCATCTGCTTATAAATACCAGCGGTGGCCTTACCAGCTTCATCGACACTGAAAAGATAGTTTTCATGACAACCGTTTGTTAGGTATTTATAGAAAAGCATTGGCTGACTGACATTCCGCTTGAAAATTTCCACCATATCCTTTAAGGTTTCCCAAACGACGTAATCTCCGGCGCGTTCGTGCGCTAGAACTTCGCGGACAGTCGTGGCCTCGGGCGTACAATATTCAGGCAATTCGCTCGGATGATCCAGATAAAATCTCGCGCCATTGGGCAGAAACTCGTTTAGGCCTATTTTTAGGCCTTTAAAATAAACCTTGTATCTGCTCTGATCAAACCCCGGCAGAGCGCGAATGCGATATTCGTTCTCTAGTCCGATAATCCTCTTCTTCATTTTATTCTCTCCTTGAATGATTTTAAAGAACAATATTATTCTTTTTCTTATATAAATCTTATCTTTTTTTGATGATTTGTCAAACCCCGTAGAAGAAAATAAATTTTCTTTTCCTCGCTCGCTACCTACGATTATACTTGCTTCGCGCGTGAAATCGGCTCGCTACGGAATCAGACAAAAATTCTTTTTGCCTGTTCCTCCGCTCACCAATTATAAAAAAATCCCCGCACTATTTTTTAGTGCGGGGATTAAATATTACTGACCCTCCCGATCGTCGGTTTCATTGACCCGCTCGTTCCGCTTGACGACATCTTTCAGGATGTCATCAAACTCGTCATCCTTTTCGTTCGTTTTTTTGCCGGAGCCAGGTCCGCCGGGCTTGGGTCCCAGAGGATTTCCTCCGGTTTCCTTTTTCTCTTGCTCGTCTGGAGCCAGCCACGGAAACAGCTTTTTAGACATTTTACTTCACCTCCTTAATTTGATGCGGCAAAAGCTGCCATTTTCTGCCGATTTTTCCGCGCCAGAGAATTGCCACCTCCAGGGACGGAAACGGTTCGACGGTTTTGTCTGATTTCTTAGCGCCGGCGATCCGAATGATGTTCGTTTTCTTCATCACTTCTTTAATCGCGGTTAAAGCGGTCGGCCAGTCCATCTCCAAAAAGTTGACGAGTTTAAGGAGGTCCATTAGAACTCCGACCTCTTTATCATGTCCGCCGATCACCGTGAAACTATTGAAGATCTTGAACTTTCCGTCGAGACTGATTCGGACGAAATGATCTCTTTTCGGATCGTCCTGACATTCCGCCAGAAGGAAATAAACCACATAGGGAATTACCCGGAGATTGCGATATACGTCGCGCAACTCTCCGGCCAAACTGTTAGCCAGACTCTTTAAAACGATATCGTCTTTGGATAGATCGTAAACGAGCCTATCGACGACGTCGATAAACTGTCTGCGTAGCGGATCATACTCGCTAGGATTACCGCAGGCGCCCAAACCGATATTGTCATGAATCTCGGAAAGTTTGTGCAGGTAAGTATCGGGATCTTCCAAACTGATAGAAGAATTAATCGCGACAAAAAGTATGCCATCCTTGGTGCTGACTGCGATAACCGGCAAGGCGCTCTCTTTGTCTTTGGTAATGAGATCTAGTCTGTCGTTCATTTGTTTCACCTCGTGGTTATAGCAGGTTCATCGAAAACGGACCGTTTCCGACATCGTTGCGAACGATAGCGATTCCCGACTCTTCCAGACTATAAATCAGTAAATTAGAGCCGGTTGCGGCATCACTCTTATGAGCTTCCGCAAAAGCTTCGAGCATAATTTCTATCGCCCTGGTTTTATCTGGATTAGGATTATCAGCCAAACGAGCCTTGATGCGATGAATGGCGTGAGGACTACCTGAACCAATTCCACTATAACCTTCATCTCCCTTTACAACCATACCGTTCGGATAGATCGTGTAGATTTCCTGACATGACACGAAGATCGGCATCACGATATGGCCCTGCATGGCCATTGGCAGTAAACGCTCGATCATTTTAGCCAACATCTTGGTTTGAGCAACAAAACTCATGGCTCGGAACTCTTTCTTCTCGTAATTCTTAAGCGTCAAAGCCAAGATTTTTCCCACCTCAATACCTAGATGAGCGTCCCCAGAAAGACCGTAAGCAGTCGACTTGGAAACCGGATAAACCTTCGGAGTTTTGTCCGTAAAAATACGGAAATCCATGCCGGAAGCCCGTCCGTCTCCACCCAATAGCACTCCACCCTGATATTTCAGAGCAAGGACAGTGGTCCCATGAAGATGACAATCTTCCAGTTTAAAGTCGATCTGTCCTGTCGCGCTCGGCAATTTCAGGAATTGAGCGATTAGCTCATCCATTAATCGCCAAGTCAACTCAAGTCGTGTTAACATCTTCGCTTCCTCCTTTCCATGATTTCAAAAGGTTAATAATTTGTTTGAAAATTTCTTCGCTCTCTTCTCGCGTTAAAACTGGGTTACCCAAAGTAATAATGTGTTTTTCTTCTAGGATAACCCTTAACGAATCCAACCGTTCCTTATGAAACCGACTTGGCATGCGATTGGAAATTATCTCCCAATCTTCCACAAACTCAGGATAAAGCCGAGCGATCTTTCCGCGCAAATAAGCGCGTGTGTCAACGGGAGGATTATGAACCCTATCCATTAACAGCTCGTCATTAATCAACCTCTGAATTTTTCCTTTTTTCAAAAGTTGATAGTAGAGACCAGCCTCGTCACTGATATTGTGGTAAGCTATATCGATTACACGGAGCCGAGAATCCTGCCAAAGCAAACCTTGACGCTCTCGATACTGCTCGAGAATACATTTCTTGGTCACCCAGTCCAAGACGCCGAACAATTGGTTCTGGTCATTTTCCAAAGCGCTTAAAACATATTCCCATTTTTCGCAAACTTCAAAATCTTCGACGCTGCCTTTAAACTCAATAAGATATTCTTTGGCCAAATTTAAATACCAACGCTGAATTTCAATCGGATTCATCTGCGGTTGATGGCGCGTGCCAATCCTCAACTTTTTCTTACATGTAAGATCTCGCGAGGTCTGATAAAGCGCTTCGAGCCAATGGTTGTCGACACAAACTGGCGGATTGCCGATAAAGCAATCTTCCAGCATGCGCAAAACCAAAGCGTAAGTTCCGATGCGCAGAAAATAAGACCAATCACAGAAATTAGCATCACCAACAATAACGTGCAATCGTCGGCAGAGATCAGAATCAGCATGTGGTTCATCGCGCCTGTTAATCAGATTGCGCGGCGAAGTCGTGGCGATACCGATAATTTCATTGATAAAATCCGCTCGTTGGGAAATTTGGAAATTTGTTTCGCCGTAATCTTTGGACCGCAAATTATTAGCCTCGGAACCAACCTTGCCGGCTCCGGCTAAAATTTGACGCGTCACCAAAAACGGCAAAATCAAATCGCGAACTTCGCTATTATGCCGATCGATCAGCGCTTCGAATGTTTTAGGATGCAAAGAATAATTCTCGTGGCTGGCGTAAGAATGGCCATTGCGATCGGAATTA
>JBBTUI010000024.1:0-8200 GCA_038063835.1 Patescibacteria group bacterium
CAAGGCACCGGGGGTTCGAATCCCCCCTTCCGTTTTATAAAATGAAATGGCTTTAGCCATAACATTTTATAAACGAGGGATTCGAACGCGCATCGCCAGCCGATCATCCATAGCACCAAACAGCTGAACTAGAATGCTTAAAAAAATTAATCAAAATGTCCAAGTGGGACATTTCTAATTCATCAAAAGTAGGACATTTCTATTTCCCTTTTACAAGCGAAAATTTGAGCTTGACAAGATTTTACTTCATTGATATTATTATTTAGAATAATAATAGTTATTCAAGAGACATAGTCGAGTTTCTAGGCAAAAAAATAACAAAAAATAATCGTATGAACGGAACTATCAAAAAGCTAGTCACGGATAGAGGATTTGGATTCATTTCTCGCGAAGGCGAAACAAAGGATCTTTTCTTCCACTCCAAAGAAATGAAAGGCGTGACTTTTGAAGAACTCAGAGAAGGCGATGCTGTTACCTTTGAAGTTGTTCAAGGTGACAAGGGCCCGAGCGCCACGAATGTGTCGCGCGCCTAAGCATTGATTCTAAAAAACCATCCCGACTTAGGTCGGGATGGTTTTTGTTTATGTAAAACTTTTGCAAGTCAACACCGAAGGCCGATTTGAAGGTCGGAGATAATGCCATAAAAAAGATTTATTCTCTGTTTTTTGATTATGTGCTAATATATAAACAAGCGCTCTATTCAAACGCTAAAGAATTTATGTCTAAAAAGAAAATAAAAATTTTAGATTCAAAGAGCGGCTATAATTTAGCGGCCGCAAATTATGACAAAAAAGAAAAATATCTGAATAGTTTTGAGCAAGGAAAAATTTTTGAATTATTGGGTGAAATAAAAAATAAGGAGGTTCTGGATGTTGGCGCGGGCACCGGCCGTTTAACTAATATTTTAGTTCAAAAAGGCGCCAAAGTAACGGCCATGGATATTTCTAAGAAAATGTTAGATGTTTTGCGTCGTAAAAATCCTTTGATTAAAACAATTATCGGCGGCGCGGAAAATTTACCGTTTAAGGACAAGATCTTTGATTTAGTTATTTCAACCTTTTTAATCATTCATTTGAAAGATTTAACTAAATTTTTTAATGAAGTCTGTCGCGTTTTGAAAGACGATGGGTATTTTTTGCTCACGAATATTAATCAAAAAGAAGCGCCAGAAATTGACACCGTGAAGGGATTGATTAAAATTGAGTCGCATTATCACCGCCCGGAAAAGGCGCGCAAATTATTAGAGGAATCGGCTTTCAATATTGAAAAAGAAATTTTTGTCAGAGAAAAAGATGTTTGGATTAATCAAATTTTATTTGTGAGAAAATAAAGGGTATTAACCCTGTGTTATCTTCGCTCGCTCGGAAATGAAAAATAAAGTTTTTCATTTCGCTCGCTCACTTGATAATAATATGTCATTACTTAAAGCGATTATTTTTGATATGGACGGCGTGATTACTGATTCTGAGCCGCTTCACCAAGAGTCGGAATTATTAACTTTGAAAAAATATAATATAAAAGTGCCGTTATCCGAGTGGAAAAATTTTAAGGGCAGAACATCGCTGTCTATCTTTGCTTATATTGTAAAAAAATTCGCTAAACACCCGTTAGTACCCGAGGAGTTGGTCTCTTAT
This sequence comes from Patescibacteria group bacterium, assembly GCA_038063835.1. GTDB lineage: Bacteria > Patescibacteriota > Patescibacteriia > UBA2591 > UBA4787 > UBA4787. Next base: position 1,635 of record JBBTUI010000024.1, read on the forward strand.
ACGAGGGTGGTTTATCATAAGATTGCCACGGGAAAGATCAAAATTTTTCCAGGCGTCAAATTATTTATTAAGTGGTCCAGAAAAGCGTTTAATAAAGTAGCGCTCACCACTTCAAGCCACAAAGAAACGCAGCAATTAGTTTTTGACAAATTCGCTCTCAGTAGTTTTTTTGATTTGGTTATTACGGCGGAAGACATCGTTAACGGCAAGCCGAACCCGGAACCTTATTTAAAAACCATTAAGAGGCTTAAATTGCCGGCCGAGCAATGCTTGGTGATTGAAGATTCGGTTAATGGCGTCATCTCGGCCAAAAAAGCGGGCTGTATGGTGATCGGCATCACTAACACATTTTCCGCGAATAAACTCAAGAAAGCCGGCGCTGATTATGTTGTGAAAAATTTTAAGGAAATATCGCAATTGGTAAAAAATTTGTTGAAATAATAGATAGATTTTGCCACAAAACAATAATTGTTGTATAATTATTAATAATTAATATATATAAATTTTTTATGAAATTTGAATTGCCGGGACAATTTAAACCCAACCCCAAAAACGAAAGGATAGACACCAATAGCCCTGAACATAAAAGGGATTTTGAAAAAATGACCAGCTTCACGCGCCAGATTTATGAAGATTTGAAAAAGGAAAATATTCCGGTTGAATCTGATTGTCGCATTGATATGAACGCTTTTGTTGAGGATTATAACTCGCGCGAAATGGTCAGAAAAGACCGAGAAGAGGTTAGGTATTGTGAGGATATGTTTTACGGACAGCTTGGCTGGCGTGAAAGAGAAAAGCGCAAGAAAAATACGTGGGGCGAAAAACTGGAAGTGCTGAAAACCGCCGTCTTCCATAAATTTTTAAGGGGAGAGTTTGTCGTAGCCCGATCTTCGCGCTATGACGACATTAAGAACGGCATTGATAATGTTATTATGGATAAAACGAACGGCAATGTAATTTGCGCTCTGGACGAAGTAGACGTCATCTCGGGCGATGTTTTCCAAAAAAAAGAAAGAAAAATTTTAGAGAAAGATCTTCGCGGCGGCGCTACTTTGAAATACGGGCTTAGCGTTAAGGAAGATAAAGAAAGTCAAAAGCTCTCTATTAACAAAACGACCATCAAGAATATCCCCACTTTTTATTTGGCTTTGCCTGTAGATTACATTGATCACGGCATGAAAGAATTTATTCCCGATTTGGATGAATCTTCCCAATACGAGAAAGATTTATTCAAATTTTTCGTCGGTTTAATTAAAAATCAAATTCAGGCTTTAAAATTAGATCCGCAATTGCCGCCGGAACTCGGAAAAAGAATAGAGCAATTTCAGGAGTCCTTGTCTAGAATTAACATTAAAACAGAGGAGAAAAAATATTAAAATAAAAGGTATTAAACCTTTTGTTATCTTGCGCCCCGCCTTCGCCTATCGGCTTCGGACGGGCAGGTCGCTCGGAAATGAATCCGCCAGCTGGCGGATCACTCACTCGCTTGATAATAAGCAAATAATAAATTATAATAGATGCATTAAAAGTATAAACATGGCTATGATTTTTAAAAATAAAAAGATTTTGCCATCTATCACCACCTTAACGCCGGCTGGTTGGCAGAAAAAGATCAAAGAAATTGACAAATTATCAATTAAAGAAGTGGCCCTATTTTTAACCAACGTAAATCCCACCCAAAGAAAGAAACTTTATAGTCTTTTGGCTAAAACTAAATTACAGCGCATCCCTTTTGTTCATTTAAGGAATGATTCGGATATCAAAGAGATTGAATTTTTAATTAAAAGATATAAAACCAAAGCGTTTAATATACATTCTCCTTGGCATTCAAAATATCCTCTGCTCTTCGACCTGTCAAAATATAAAAATAAAATTTATATCGAAAATTCCGCTATTTTGTTGGATCTTGTCGAACTCAAAAATTTTTCCGGTCTTTGCCTTGACTTCGCTCATTTGGAAGATGAACGCCTTATAGATCTAAATATCTATCGCCATAACCTCGGGGTGGTAAAAAGAGTCAAAATCGGCTGCGCTCATATTAGCGCCATTAGTTCAAAGCCAAAATATAGCCGTTATCACCACTTTCGTAAAGCTCATTCTCGTCGTAAAGCCCATTACGATTGGCATTTTTTCAAAGACTTGAGTGAATTTGATTATCTTAAAAAATATCCTGCCCGATATTTTCCGAAAATTATCGCTTTAGAGCTGGAAAACAGTCTTAAAGATCAACTGAGGGCTAGAGAATATATAATTAGAATTATGAATTACAAATTACGAAGCATGTAGCATTGCAACATTTTTTGAAACAAATTCTAAATTCTACCCCGAACCACGTCGGGTTCGGGGTAGCCCAGCACCCCACGTGGTGCAGGGCTATTTTCTACTTACTATTTTCTAACTTCTAAACTATGTCTGAATATTATAAACCCAGGCGCGTTAAAAATCTTTATAATCCTAATAGTAAGGAGCCTTTTAGGTTGAGCCGATCAAAAATAGATTTATTCATAGAATGCCAGCGCTGTTTTTATCTTGATCGCCGTTTGGGCGTGTCGCGCCCGCCCGGTTTTCCTTTTGCCTTGAACTCGGCGGTTGACACTTTACTCAAAAAAGAGTTTGACATTCATCGAGCGAAAAAAACCGCGCATCCCTTAATGGAAACTTACGACGTGAAAGCGTTGCCCTTTGCTCACGAAAAAATGGATCTTTGGCGCGACGCTTTGCGCGGCGGAATTCAATACTGCCATCCGCCGACTAATTTTTTGGTTACCGGCGGCATTGATGATATTTGGATCAATAAGCAGGAAGAATTGATCATTGTGGATTATAAAGCTACGGCCAAGAATACCGAAATTAATCTTGACGCGGAGTGGCAGGAAAGTTATAAAAGGCAAGTAGAAGTATATCAATGGCTTTTTAGAAAAAACGGCTTTAAAGTGTCTAAAACAACCTATTTTGTTTATTGCAATGGACGAACTGACAGAAAAGCGTTTGACGGTAAATTGGAGTTTGAAATTAAATTAATTCCTTATGTCGGCGATGACAGCTGGATTGAAGAAACGCTTTTCAAGGCGCGTGAATGTTTAATAAAAAATGAACCGCCTATTTCCGCGCCTGGCTGCGATTATTGTAATTATCTACGGGCTATCGGCGAAGTTGAACACCCCGGAAAATTATTTTAGCCACACTTAGAAATTATTGATTTATGTTTGATCTTGTTTTGTCAAAGGTTAAAAAAATCAACCTTGATAATATAATTGAAGCCATTTGGCTTTTAATTGTTTTTTGCGTTCCTTTATATTTTCAGCAGAGTTTAAGTAACGCTTTCGAGGTCCCTAAAAATATTTTATTCCAAAGTTTAACAGAATTATTATTATTTTTGTTTTTAATTAAAATTGTTTTAGTCGGCGGATTTACCAAGCTTAATGATTTTTCGCGCCGAATTAAATTTTTAATTCCCGCTTTTCTTTTAATTTTAATTTTCGGCCTCTCTACAATGATTTCTCGCGTGCCGTGGTTTAGTTTTTGGGGCTCATGGGAGCGGCGCCTGGGTTATTTAGCATGGCTCCATTTTTTTATTTTTTTCAGCATTTTACTTTTAAGCCTTAAAGATTATCGCCAAATTAAGCGCATATTTTTTTCTATTTTGATTTCGGCCTTTTTGGTGTGCGTTTATGGCATCGCGCAGTCAGTCGGCTTTGATCCGTGGGACTGGAATATGAATCCCCGAATACGCATTTTTTCTTCAATCGGCCAGCCCAATTTTCTGGGTTCGTGGCTGTTATTGGTCTTGCCGCTCGCTTGTTATTTTTTTTGGAGAAGACTTAAAAAACTATTTTTTCCAAACCATGATCGCCCGGTTAAAAATATTATTATCTTTATTGCCAATTTTATTCTAATCGTTTTACTGTTAACTAATTTGTATCTGACTCAATCCCGCGGCGCCTGGATCGGGATTGTTTTTATGGCAGTTTTTATTTTTTCTATTTTCCTGTTCGTCAAAAACAAGAAATTATTTCTTGTTCCAATCTTGCTACTGTTAATTTTCGCCGGAATTATTTTTTATTTTAATTATCGGACAAACAAGGGTTTAGACTATAATCGTTTTTCTATTTTTAATCGCGCCCAATCTTTGGCTAACCTGGAAGAGGCGGGGAAATATCGCTTAATGCATTGGCAGGCGGCCGCGGATCTGGTTGGACAGCATCCCCTTCTCGGGACCGGTATTGGGAGCCAGAGATTTTATTTTCCTAAATATTATCGTCCGGAGTTTGCTGTTTATGAGGCGCCTAATACTTTTTTAGATTACGCGCATAATGATATTTTGGACGTCTTAATGGCTTCGGGTTTTTTGGGATTGGCCGGTTATTTATATTTTATTTTTGGTCTTTTTTATTTCGGTCTTAGGTTCTTTTTGAGAAAAAAAGACACACTCCCGGGATTACAGGAGCAAAAATTTTTTGTTTTTGCTTTGTTCGGCGGACTTTTCGGTTATCTTGTCTCTATCCAATTTTCTTTTCATATTATGTCTACCCTGCTTTATTTTTGGCTGTTTGCCGCGATTATTTTGATTTTGGCGAATAGATTACTTGATCCGAAATCATTAGAAAACGCGGAACAGAAAAAAATCAATTATTTTAAAGTGTCTTTAATAACGGTCATATTCGCTGTTTTTGTTTTTTGTTTCTGGCAGGCGAACCTGAATTTATTTTTGGGAAATCGCCATTTTTTTCAGGCTAGCGTAGCCAAAGCGGGCGGGGATTGGGATAGAATGATAGCAGAAAATAAAAAAGCTCTTAGTTGTCAGTCAACAAATCCTTATTATTATCAGGAAGCCGCCTTTAATTTATATTTTGCTTCTTTTAATATTGACGATTCCCGCCAGAAATTGATATGGTTAAATCAGGGCATTGATTATATTGAAAAAATACCCAAACAAGAAAAGCCGATTGAAGCTATAATATGGCTGCCATGGCTTGAGTCAGCTAGGGCCAATTTAACGCGTGATCCGTCAGATTTTAAAAAAGCGGAAAAATCTTTTGAGGTTGCGGCTGATTTCACGCCCGGCAACGCCTTGGTTCGTAGATACTGGTGCGATTTAAAAATTTACGAACAGGATTGGCCGGCTGCTAAAGAAAAATGCGAAACAGCGCTTTCGCTTTATCCCGACATCAATCATAAACATATAAACATTGAACATCAACAAAAGGTGGTTAGCGAGTCATTGCCGATATATTTGAATTTAGCTGATATCTACGAAAAACTTAACGAACCCAATAAGAGTTTAGAATATTGCAAACAAGCCTCGCGCGTTATTTTAATAGCTTACCCTTCGCCCTACCCTGATTTTTTAAAGTATGTTTATAAAAAAATGATAATTCTTTATCAGAATGATCATAGCTTAGAAGAAGCTATGACTGCGGCGCGACACGCCATTGTTTTATGGCCGGACGATATGGTTTGGTCGTCGGAATTGTCTTTGTTATACGAAAAAGCCGGCCAAAAAGATTTGTCAGAATTTTGGCGGCGAAAAACCGAAGAATTGCAGGACCGTTCTCGCGGGATTTATCGTTTGAATGTTGCGCCTATCGGTGAGTAATTAAAATTTGACCCAGTCTTTTATTTTGGCTATAATTTTGTTGGATAAATATTGTCAGATCAAAATATTTAATTCAATTTTTAATTTCCAATTTTCAATTTTCTCCGCCAGCTGGCGGATTCAATGATTCAATTTTCAAATTCTACTTTCTCGCCTTATTCTACTTTCCCCGCCTGCCTACGCCTATCCATCTTTTGTTAAGATTAGACAAATTTTTACCACCAACATTCTTTTTTATACTATTCCACGGTAACGGCATTGGCGGGCAGGTATTTTCTAAATTCTACCCCACGTGGTGCGGGGCTAAATTCTAAACATGGCCGATCAAATAGAAGAAATCAAATCTAAGCTTGATATCGTTGAATTAATTTCCGAACATATACAGCTTAAGCCAGCCGGCGCCAACTATCGGGCGCTTTGTCCTTTTCATCACGAAAAGACGCCATCGTTTTTAATTTCGCCCGAGAAACAAATTTGGCATTGCTTCGGCTGCGGCAAGGGCGGCGACATATTTACCTTTTTGAAAGAAATAGAAGGAATCGAATTTCCTGAGGTTTTGAAAATTTTGGCCGCCAAGGCCGGAGTGGTTTTATCAAGCGAACAAAAAGTTTCCACCGGCCAGAAGAATAAGCTTTTGGAGGTTTGCGATTTAGCCAGCCGATTTTATCAAAAGATTTTGGAGAGTTCGCCGGTGGCAGAAAACGCCAGGGCTTATTTAAGAAAAAGAGACATGGCTCCCGCTATGATTGAAATGTTCAAGCTGGGTTTCGCGCCCGATCTATCCGACAGCCTTATCAAATTTCTTCATAATCGAAAAATAAATTTAACAGATGCCGAAGCGGCCGGTCTGGTGATAAGCGGCAACGGAGGATATTTTGATCGTTTCCGCAATCGGATTATTTTCTCCATTCAAGATTTGCACGGTCGGGTGGTGGGTTTTACTTCTCGAATTTTACCCGGCGCAAAAAAC